>JAISQG010000070.1 GCA_031274335.1 Gracilibacteraceae bacterium | reverse complement strand
CCTTTTTTCATTTGGCAGGGCAGGCGCCAGACGTCAAGAGCGCCGGCCCTAAGCAGCAATTCTTCCGCATAGGCGAGGACTTCCCCGCTCATATCATCGATGTTCGTTTCGATGACATACTGTGCCGCGTGCTCGTAAAACGCTTCCGCGTCCGGAGCGCCGACAGGCGCGGCGTCGGCCAAGGTCACGCGTAAAGCGTTCGGCACGGACAAATCGCGGCTGCCGAGGCCGTAAGCCGTCCTGCGCGGAACAAAGGCCGGCCGGGACGGAAAACGCCCGACAAAGGTCTTGACAACGGCCGCGCCGGTCGGTGTGGTTGTTTCCGCCGTCACGCGCCCCAATGTGACCGGCACGCCCCGAAGCAGATTTTGCACAGCCGGGGCCGGCACGGGCAAGACGCCGTGCGCGCAGGACACAAAGCCGCCGCCTAATTCCACCGGGGAGGACCATATTTCCTCCGCCGCCAAATACTCCAAGCACAGTGCGGCCCCGACCAAATCGATGATCGTGTCCAAGCCGCTCACCTCATGCAGTGTCACAGCCTGGATATCCATGCCGTGCACCTCCGCCTCGGCCGCGGCCAGAGCCCTCAATGCCGTCAGGCTGCGCTCCGTCACGCGTGGCGAAAAAGCGGCCGCGCGGATAAGGTCTTCCATTTCCCCCAAGTGCCGATGCGGGTGCGCGTGTTCGTGCCCGCGCGCGGGGGGATTCTCCAGCACTTCTACGCTCAGGCCGGCGATGCCGGATTTTTGCCCCGGCCGCACACGGAATTCCCATGGTTCGGCAATCGGCAGCCGAGCCAACTCCGCCCGCAGCCATTCTTCATCCACACCCAAGCCAAGCAGGGCGGCCAGATGCATGTCGCCGCTGATGCCGGCAAAGCACTCGTAATATAGAATTTTCATTTGTTCGCCTCAAAGGCCGCGGCAAAAGCATCCTCTATGCGCTCTGTCTGAGCGGAAACGGCAAATACTACATAATATCCGGATTTGTCCTCCCGGGGCCGACTCATGATCAACGGGTTTTCCAGTAAAAACTCCTGGGCGGGCAAATAGTCCTCAAAATTGCTTTTCTGCCGTTCCAGGCGGCGCTGGATTTCGGCAGTCAGCTTGTCTTTGGCTTCCGTGTCCGGCACGACAAAAACGGCGAATTCATCCGCCTCAATATTGGTCGCCGCCAGATAAAATACGAAATCCTCGACAACAACGTCATCTAAGTCGTAATAGCGCCGCAGCGTTTTTTCATCTGCCTCCTGCCATTTTGACATGTCGATGTCCGCCAAAACAGCCGCCGCCAATTCCGCAGCCGTGAACCCTTTTTGCGTGCCGGAAGCCTCCGGCTCTGCTTCGCCCATCCCTGCCTCTCTCGACTCCGCGCCCGGCGCTGTCCCCGGCGCTTCCCCGCCCGGCGCTTCCCCGCCCGGCACTGTCACTGCGGCCGGTTCGTCCACCGGCGCGCAAGCGGCGAGCATGGCAACGCAAAACAGCAGCAGCAAAACAATCCACCGTCTCCGCCAGCATTTCAATTGAGTAGGCCCCCCTTTTCTTTTACGTATATAAAATTTTCATCCTTTGAATAAGAGCAATGACAGAGCCCAATTTATTTCTTTACGGTTTCTTAGTTTGTTCAATGAGATAATCCAGCCAGTAGCGGTCAAACGCGGAGCGAAAATGTACGCCGTCCGGCTCGTACAAGTATTCATCCGCATGTATTTGCAATACTTTGCGAATATTTACATAATTTATCTTTTCTTCCAGCGTCAGCTGGTAAAGCTCCCGGTTGAGCTCGTCCATGCGCCCCGCGCTCAGATGCGGCCGAGCCAGCGCCTCCTCCGGGGTGACGGGCATGACGGACTGGGCGTATATTTTCGCCTGCGGCGCCGCTTCCCGCAAGGCAACGATCATGGCGCGATAATCGGCCAGAAAAGATTCGTTTGCCACACCGGGGCCAAGGTCATTCGCGCCAAAAAGCAAATAGATGTTTTCCGGCTGGTTGTCCCGCACCCATTCCAATTCTTCGGCCGCTTTTTTCAAAGTGAAGCCAAGACGGGAGATAACCTGTTCCTCGCGCAAAAAACCATAATAGGACAAGCCGCCCGTAATAGAATCGCCCATGAAGCAATCGCGGGCAAAAACCGTCCCGTAATCCACGGGGCGGGTGGCGACGATTTCAATTTGCTCAGACATGGCACCAATGACCGCCGGCTGTTCCACAATGCCCTGCTGGAGTGAGGAAGCCAGCGCGACGCTCAGCACAACGATGGTTTTTAACATGATGCCCTCTTTCTGACGGCGGATTATGGCGGTTTATTTGTGGTACGCCTCATGGCTGTTGATTTTGCAGGCCCGGAAAATCTGCTCCAGGAGAATCAGGCGCGTCAACTGATGCGGAAAAGTGAGTGCGGAGAGCGAAAGGCGAAAGTCCGCCCTTTCCAGTACCTTCGGACTGAGGCCGAGCGAACCGCCGATGACAAACGCCTGGCTGCTCCAGCCCTCAAGCGCCCTGGCCGCCAGATAAGCCGCCAGTCCCGGCGAGTCCAGCATTCGGCCGCCCAAATCCAGCGCCGTGACATATTCCCTGCCGCCCAGCCGCTTGAGCAGGCGCGCGCCTTCGGTTTCCCGCGCCGCGCGTTCTTCTTCCGCTGACAGCGTCTCCGGACAAGGTTCGTCCTCCACCGCACGGATTTCTAGGCGCACAAAGCGCCGCAGGCGTTTTTCGTATTCGCGCAGCCCGTCCAGCAAGTATGGTTCCCTGATCCGCCCCACGCAAACGACACTGATATGAAGAATATTATCACCTGCTTAATAAGCGGTTTTGACCCGCACACTAAAATATTATACCAATCGGCCATATGTTGCAAGCGGGTTTTCGATAATTTACGAAAAAAAATGAGCGAGACCCCGTTCAGGTTTCACAATAGCGATTCGGCGGGAACAAGCGAATACGGCGTCATGAGTTCCACGGCGGCTGTCATTCCGGCTTCATGTCCGCAGCCCGCCTTTTGATACAGAGTGGCGTTAGCCAAGGCCACCATTTCTGTGCGTGTGCGCGGGCCGCTTGTCATGAGCAGCTTGGCGTGATAACCGTCCGGGGCGCGGTAAACATGCAGTTTTTGGCAAAAATCCACTTCATAGGCTTCCATTTTTTCGTCGATAACGGCTTCAATAACAGGGTAGGGCTCGGCCGGCAGTCCAAGCAGGGTGAATATGATCGGCCGGAGGTAGAGCTCGGCAAAAACCTGCGCACCCATCGGCGGACCGCTGACGCCGATGAGCGGTTTGTGCCCCGCGAGGGTGAGTGAGCTGTGTTTGCCGGGACCGTGCGCCATCTCAGGCACGAGCACTTCCCCCAGCGCGGCCAGCGCGTCAAGCGTATAATCCGCCGTGCCTTTGGATGAGCCGGCGATGACGACAGCGGCGTCATAGAGACGCACGGCGTCTGAGAGCGCGTTTTTGATCGCCGCAAACTCGTCGCTCAGTATGGGCAGAATATATGGTTCGGCGCCCCATTCCTCTATATAGGCGGCCAGCATATGGCTGTTTGATTCGATGTTTTTGCCGCGCGCCGGCGCGCTGCCGGCCGGCAGAAGCTCGTCTCCGGTGGGGAGGATGGCCACACGGGCCCGGCGCGTCACGGGGATGCTCATAACGCCGCCGGAGGCCAGCAGGCCGATGTGGGCCGGCGTAAGGCGGCAGCCTTTCGGCACGAGAATTTCACCGGCGGCGATATGCTCGCCGGCCGCGCCCACCAATTCGCCTTGCGCTGACGGGCCTCTGTGAATGATGAGCTTGCCGTTTTCCACATCCACGTCTTCGATGCGGATAACGGTGTCAAAGCCATCGCGCAGGGCTACGCCCGTGTTGCTAAAATAGTATTCGCTGCCCTCTGTCCAGGCGGAAGTATCGGGGATTCCGCCGGCAAAGTCCGCGAAGCGCACGCCGATGCCGTCCAGACGGCTGACCGGCGTGTTCGGCAGGGTGTTTTGCGTCCTGATGTCTTCGGCGGCAATCCGGCCGCGCGCCCCGGAGAAAAAGACGATTTCCGTTCCCTGAACAGGCTGTATCCTGCCGGCAATGAGCGAGAGCATCTGCTCGCGCGTAGGCATAAAATCCGGAGTCACATATTTTTTGTACAAGAGAGTCCTCCTTGTTCAACCGCGCGCCGCTTTGCGCAATCTGTTCATAAAGGCTGAGCCCACGCCGCTGTCCTCGGTTTCTTGCACCAGAATGAGGCCGGCGCGGCTCTCATCCGCCAGGCGCAAGCCTGTGAAGAGCCGGGCCGCTGCCTGGGCCGGCCGGCGCGCGCCGCCTAGGGAAAACACCGGCGTCAACCGCGCGCGCTGCGCGGCGTCCAGCCCGGCGAGCGTTTCATCCGTCGCCAAGAGAGCGACCCGCTCGCCGGGCCGGACGGTCCGCAATTGCTCCGCAATTTGCCGGCCCGCGGCGGCGGAATCCGCGCTGATAGGCATTACGCGCCCTTGCGGCGCGTAATGCCTGTACTTCATGCCCGGCGCTTTCGGCGCGGATTCGCCGGCCTCATCCGCAGTCATGACCGCCTTTCCCAGGGCCTGCTCCAGTTCCTCCTTGGTCACGCCGCCCGGACGCAAAATCACCGGGCTGCCCGCCGTCAGATCCAGCACCGTCGATTCCAGCCCGACCCGGCAAGGGCCGCCGTCCATAATGAGAGGAATGCGCCCCTGCAAATCGCGCCAGACATGATCCGCCGTCGTCGGACTCGGCTTGCCGGACAAATTAGCGCTAGGCGCGGCCAGCGGCAGCCCGGCCGTCCGGATCAGCGCCAGGGCCAGCGGGTGGTCCGGCATCCGCACGCCCACCGTGTCCAAACCGCCGGTCACTTCCGGCGGCACACCTTTTTGCCGGGGCAAAACAAGCGTCAGCGGGCCGGGCCAAAACCTGACCGCCAAAAGCCGCGCTTCCGGCGGCCAGACAGCGCAAACATCGCGAAGCCGCTCCATGCCGGCGATGTGCACAATGAGCGGATTGTCCGCCGGCCGACCCTTGACGGCGAAAATACGCCGACAGGCTCCGGCGTCCAGCGCGTTGGCACCAAGGCCGTATACCGTTTCCGTGGGAAAAGCCACCGGCTCGCCGGCCCGCAACAAAGCGGCGGCCGAGGCCAGCGACTCTCCGCTCACAATTGCCCCGTCTCGCCAAACGCTCCGCTTTGTCTCCATAAGCGTCACGGCGCGTATGGAGCAGACGCGCTGCCGTTTATATTTTTCTCGGTTCTAGCAAACATAACACTATTATAACAACAACAGGGCGGAGACCGCAAGAGTAAAATCACGAAAAAGCCTCAGCCATTACGATTTATAAATGCGAACGCCTTTTCGCCAGGTCTCCTCCACTGTGATTATGGAACGGTCTATGGGGCCGTCAAGCGCATAGGGATTCTTATCAATTATGATGAAATCCGCCTGTTTCCATCTTAGCATAAGCGGTTTGAAGCGTTATAGTACAAAAGTGAACTGCATGTTGACAAATTTATCCCGACCAGGTAAAATGAAACCAGTTGCAAAGGCGCAATGTTCACGCATTGCGCTTTTGTCTTTATTATCAGGAAACAGCGATGCGCCAAAGTTTCGGGGGTGAGCCTTATGAAATGGAACGGCGAGCAAGTAGATATGAAGAAACTGATCCCTGATCAACCCGGATTCAGCAATTTTGAGCGCTATACAAAGGTGTGGGACAAAAGCGGCATTTTCACGAAAACACCTCTGCTGTTTTATGAGATACGCATCGGCAGCCGGGATCTGTTTTCCATTCCCATAATCCCCGACGGCTGCATGGACATCATCTTCATCATACACCGGAACTCGGTGGAATCCTGGGTGATCGGCACAGCCCAAGCCTTGGTCAGCATGGATTCGGAGAGCGACAAGCAGGTCATAGGCGTGCGTTTTGCCCCGGGGGAAGCCCGCAATTATCTTCCCGGCGCGGCGGGGCAGATCGTCTCCCAGCAGATCCCTCTCGCCTTTTACTTCGGCGACAGCGACGAGATCGCCGCGCAGGTCCTAGAGGAAGATGCGCTGGCCAAACGGATCGCGCTGATTAAAAACTACCTGACAAGGCATTATCTCTTTCTTGAAGGGAAGCAGCGTCTGATCCAGTATTGCGTGAACGAAATCATCAACGCCGGCGGCAATATAAAAATACATGATTTGGCTATAAATACGGGATATACCAGCAGTTACATTGTCCGCCTGTTTTACGAGTTTATCGGACTTCTGCCCAAGCAGTTCGCTGAGGTGGTGCATCCAACCACCAGACCTTGAACAAACCGTACAGATTTTGATAATCTCATTCGGCGGCAATCAGGTCTTTTACCACCTCGCCGGCCAGGATCATACCCGCCACGGGCGGAACAAAAGCGTTGCTGGCCGGTATTTGCCGGCGCCCGTGCAATGACGCGCCGTTCCGGGCGGGCAGATGCAGCCGGTGCGGCAGTCGGCCGCGAGATCTTCGACCTGCGCCGTGGGCGGTTCCGGTGAATAAACAACCTTCAGGGCCGGCACGCCTCGACGACGCAATTCCCGGCGCATGACACGCGCCAGCGGGCAAACGCCGGTTTGATAAATGTCGGCTACCCGGAAAGCCGCCGGATCCAGCTTGTTCGCCGCGCCCATCGCGCTAATCACCGGCACGCCCGCCTCCCGCGCCCGGCAGACGATTTCCAGTTTGGCCGTGACCGTATCCACGGCATCGACAATATAGTCGTAGCGTGTGAAATCCACGCTGCCGGATGTCTCCGGCCCAAAAAACAGGCGATGGGCCTCCACGTCGGCATCCGGGCAGATTTCCAGCGCCCGCGCCCGCATCACGTCCACCTTGTACTGCCCGACCGTCGCGTGCGTGGCGATGATCTGACGGTTGATATTCGTCAGGCAAATCCGGTCGTCGTCAAAAAGCGCGAGGGTCCCGACCCCGCTGCGGCAAAGCGCCTCTACGCAGTAACCGCCGACGCCGCCGATGCCGAAAACCGCCACGCGCGCCGCCCTGAGGCGGTTCACCCCGGCCTGTCCGATTTGCAGGGCCGTGCGGGAAAACTGGTCGAGTTTCGGCACATCCGCGGTGACAGGGCCGGGAGTTTCAAATTCAGGCTCATTGCTCATTGCCGGCGCGCCTCCTTCGCCAAATAATTGCCGGTCACACATCCCCGGACACCCTTTGCCGCAGCACGCGCCAGAGAAAAACCGGCAGCACGCGCTGGCGTTTCAGGCGCTCCGGTTCGCGCACAAGGCGGTACAACCACTCGCAGCCGGCCCGCTGCATCCAGCGCGGCGCCCGTTTTTTCCGGCCGGCCAGAACGTCGAAAGCTCCCCCGACGCCGACGGACACCGCCGCCAAATCACTATGCGCGCTCAGCCAGATTTCCTGCCGCGGAGCGCCAAGCCCGGCCAGGAGCAAATGGGGGCGGAAAAGCCGGATTTGCTCCGTCAGCGCCCCTTCTTCTTCCTCGGCAAAATACCCGTGCGCGCACGCGAAAACCAGCCCCGGATAAATCTCCGCCTGCGCCGCCGCCGCCTCCGCGGCCACACCGGGCCGGCCGCCAAGCAAAAACACGCGCCAACCCCGCGTCTGCCCGGCCTGAAACAGGGCTTGCGCGAGATCGATGCCCGTCACCCGCTCCCGCAAAGGCTGACCGAAGCGGCGCGCCGCCCACAAGACTCCGACACCGTCCGGCGTCACCAAATCCGCTTCGGCCAGAATGGCGCGCAGCTGCGCGTCGGAAGCCGCGAGGCAGACGATTTCCGGGTTGGCCGTGACAATGCGCAGCCGCCGCCGTCCGGCCGCCGCCTCTTCCGCTGCGGCTACCGTTTCCGCTAAGCTGACATCGTCCACCCGCACGCCCAGAATGGAAACTGACCTGTTCATCGAGCCAGCAACTTGCCTGTGCCGCGCGCCACGCAGGAAATCGGATCCTCGGCCAGGATGACGGCCAACCCGGTCTCCATGCTCAGCCGTTCCGGCAGCCCGTGAATCATCGATCCGCCTCCGGTCAGAACCACGCCTTTGTCCAGCACATCCACCGCCAGTTCCGGCGGAGTCCGCTCCAGCACGTCCTTCACGCCGGCGATAATCACGTCCAGATGTTCCTCTATCGCCCGGTAAGCCGTGCGGGAATCCATGTG
>JAISQG010000069.1 GCA_031274335.1 Gracilibacteraceae bacterium | reverse complement strand
AGGCTCTGACAGGCGGGCGGGGCGGGATGCAGATGGTCGTCCTGCCCTACAAGGACCGTCTGGAGCTTTTGGCCAAATACATGCAGCAGCTGGTGATGGAATCCCTCGGCAAGGAGACGGACCGGGACGGACAAATCGTGCGCCAGGGGCTGGCCGTTTTGGGCAACAAGGGTTCTTCCGATCAGCATTCCTATGTGCAGCAGCTTTTGGCCGGGCCGGACAATTTTTTCGCCGTCTTTGTCGAGGTGCTGCGCGACCGGGCAGGAGAATCGCCCTTGGTCGGGGAAAACAGCACGAGCGGGGATTATCTGCAGGCTTTTCTGCTCGGCACACGGCGCGCTTTGCGCGAGCGGGGACGGAACAGCATCACGATCACGGTTCCGGCGGCGGACGCCCCGGCGGTCGGCGGTCTCATCGCTTTATGGGAGCGCGCGGTCGGGTATTACGCTTTCCTGGTGCGCGTGAACGCCTATGATCAGCCGGCGGTGGAGATGGGAAAAAAGAGCGCCGGAGAAATCATCGCCTTGAAAAATGAAATCCTGGCGGCGTTGGCGGCTCAGCCGAGCCGAGGCTTTACGCCGGAGGACCTGGCCGGGGAACTGGGGTGCGCGGGGGAAACGGAAACGGTGTTTCAATTGCTGCGGCGCCTGGCCGCCAACGGAAGGGCGCGGGCGGAAGGCGGGAGCGGTGTCTGGGACACGAAGTATTATGGTTGACGGAGGGAATGTGCGTTCCGACAGATATTCGCGCCAGAGCATATTCGCCGGCTTAGGGGCGGAGGGGCAGTCAAAACTGAGCCGGGCCCGTGTCGCCGTCATCGGGCTGGGCGCGCTGGGAACGGTTATCGCCAATAACCTTTGCCGCGCGGGAATCGGCTTTTTGCGTCTGGTGGACAGAGATTATGTGGAAATAAGCAATTTGCAGCGGCAGATGCTTTTCACGGAAGAAGACGCGAAGGAAGAACTGCCGAAAGCGGTCGCGGCCGGGCGGCATTTGGCGGCCGTCAATTCGGAAACCGTCGTCGAGCCGCTGGTCGCGGACGTCAACTCCGGCAGCGTCATGGCTTTGCTGAGTGATGTGGATCTCGTCCTGGACGGCACGGACAATTTTGAGACCCGCTATCTTATAAACGAAGCGTGCCACAAGCTGAGCCTGCCCTGGATTTACGGCGGGGCGCTGGCCGCCGAGGGCGGAACGATGAACATATTGCCGGAGGGGCCTTGTTTTCGCTGTCTCTCCCCGGAGGTTCCCGCTCCGGGCTCTTATCAGACCTGCGGCACGGCCGGCGTGCTGAATATGATCACCGGCGCCGTGGCCTCGCTGGAGTCGGCTGAAGCCGTCAAAATCCTGACCGGCTCCCCCGCCGTGTCCCGCGCTTACTTTTCGCTGGACATCTGGCGCAATACGGCGCGGTACGTCGAAATAGCGCGCGACCCGGACTGCCCCGTGTGCGCCCGCGGCGAGTACGAGTTTCTTTTTCGGCGGCAGGGCTCATACAGCGCCGCTCTTTGCGGGCGCGAGGCCGTGCAAATCGCGCCGCCCGCCGGGACGAAGGTGGATTTGCCCCGCCTGGCCGAGGGGCTGCGCCAAATCGGCGCGGTGCGTCTGAGCCCGTACATGCTCAGCTTTACCGGCGGCGTCGCTTTTAACCTTTTTCCGGATGGGCGCGCCATCATAAAAAACGCGCGGGACGAAGCGGCGGCTCTATCCGTGTATGCCGAATATATCGGCTTGTGACAGGGAGAAGCCTGATATAATGATTTATTTGGACAACGCGGCCACCTCGTGGCCGAAACCCGAAGCCGTTTACGCGGCGGCTGACCGAGCCCTGCGTGAGCAAAGCGGTAATCCGGGGCGTTCGGGGCACAAGCTTTCCCTGGCCGCCGGCCGCCTGATCGAGGAAGCGCGCCTGCTGGCGGCGCGGCTTTTCGGCGTGAGCGAGCCGGAGAGGATCGTTTTCACGGCCAGCGCGACGGAAGCCTTGAATCTCGCTTTGCACGGTCTGCTGCGTCCCGGCGCGCATGTTGTCACGAGTTCCGCGGAGCATAATTCCGTTATTCGTCCCCTGGCCGCGCTGTCTGCCGAAGTGAGCAAGGTGCCGGCGGATTTGGCCGCGGGTGTTGACCCTGATCGCTTGGAGGCGGCGCTGCGGCCGGATACCGCTCTTGTGGCCATAACGCATATTTCCAATGTGACGGGGACGGAAAACCCCATCCGTGAAATCGGGGCGCTTTGCCGCGCCCGCGGCATACCTTTTCTGGTGGACGCGGCACAATCCGCCGGCGCCGCGCCGATTGACACGGAGGGTATGAACATAGATTTGCTGGCTTTTCCCGGCCACAAAGGCCTTCTGGGGCCGCAGGGCACGGGTGGGCTGTATGTGGGCGCGGCCGCTGCGCTGCGGCCGCTGAAACAGGGAGGCACGGGCAGCTTTTCCGCATCAGCGCGGCAGCCCGCCAGGCTGCCCGACCGCTACGAAAGCGGCACACCCAACACTCCGGGGCTGGCCGGCCTGGCCGCCGGTCTCCGTTATATTGCGGAAATCGGCGTCGGGCGCATCCGGGCGCGGGAAGCAGAGCTGGCGAACCGCCTTTTGGCCGGTCTGGCCACCATACCGGGGCTGCGGCTCTTCGGGCCTCCGCCGGGTCCGACGCGGGCGGGCGTGGTTTCATTCACGCTGGAAGGCCATGACGCGATGGACATATCGTTTATTCTGGACGACAGTTTCGATATAGCCGTGCGGGCCGGCCTACATTGCGCGCCCGACGCCCACGCCGCCGCCGGCACGCTGAGCGCGGGCGGCACGGTGCGGATCAGCGCCGGCTGTTTTACGACCGAGGAGGAGATCGACCGCTGCGTTGAGGCGGTGGGGGAGATTGCCGGATAAACAGACCCCGGTGCGGAAAAATCCGGCGGCGGGCAGGAAATACCCTGCCGGCGGCGAAATGTTATTGTTTAGGACTGTCTAAGGGCAGATTTAACGGCAAAGAAAACGGAGCTGACATATATTGAAATTTATGGTGACCGGAGGGCGCGCCCTTGAGGGCAGCATTGACGTAAGCGGGGCGAAAAACGCCGTCCTGCCTATTATGGCCGCCGCCATGCTGACGAGCGATGAAGTAGTGCTGGAAGACACGCCGGATTTGCTCGACGTGACAACCATGTGCCGTGTGCTGGAAGCTATGGGCGGTCAGACCTCCCGCTGCGGGCATACTTTGCGTATTCGCGTGCCGG
>JAISQG010000275.1 GCA_031274335.1 Gracilibacteraceae bacterium | reverse complement strand
GCGGCAGGCTTCTTTGGCATTCAGATGAGCACCGGCAAATTTCCGCGCCGTCTCCGGCAAAAGCACAGCCGGCTCGTCATACACGCTGCCAAGACGCCAGTCCTCCCGGCCCGCAAACTGATGGCAGGGATAAATGTCTCCGTTCGGCGTCACCGCCGCGTATTCGATGCCCGCGCCGCAGCCTTTCAGCCTTTTCGGCAGGCACGGCCCTTCGTCCAGTCCGGCGTTGAAATGGAAAAAGCTGAAAGGGCGTCCTTCCGCCGCATAAGCGAGATAAGCCTCTCCGAGGCGGTCATAACTCGCGTTCAACGCCGGCAAATCCTCCGCGGTCAAATCCAAATCCTCACCGCCTCCGACCACCGGTTCCAAGGAGATCCGCCCGATGCCTAAGTCGGCCATATGAAGTGCATCGCGGTCAAAATCGGTATTGTGGCGCGTGTAAGTTCCGCGCACATAGTAATAATCCCCCACGGCGTAAGGCGAAGCACCGGCGCGCCGGCGGGCTATTTTCAATATGGGGGGCAGGGCGGCCTCATAGCTGCCGAGGCCGCCGCGCAGCGGCCGCATGCGGTCATGCACTTCCGGTCGCCCGTCCAGGCTTAAAACAACGCCGATTTTTTCCCGTTCCAGCCAGTCGATTGTGTCGTCGTCCAGCAGCAGGGCGTTCGTCGTCAGCGTGAAATTTATCCGTTTGCCCGCGCGCGCGCCGGCGGCGCGACCGTAATCAACCAACGCGCGCATGACACCGGCATTCAGGAGAGGTTCGCCGCCGAAAAAGTCCACTTCCAGCCGTTCCCGTTCTCCGCTTTGCGTGATCGCAAAGTCGAGCGCCCTAACCCCGGTCGCTTCGGACATGAGTTCGCTCGCGCCGCCAAAAGTGCCGGCGCCGGCAAAACAATAGCGGCAGGCCAAATTGCAGTCGTGGGCCAAATGCAGGCAAATCGCTTTCAGCATAGGCTTGGCGTCCTCCGCGTAAGGCGGCGGCAATGAGACTTCGGCGCTGAACAGTGTGCCTTCCCGCTCTAATACTCCAAATTCTTCCATAATCTCGTCCCGTTCCGCCGCCGTCAAAGCCTGTCCGGCGGCGCCGGACAAAAAGCCCGGTCGAGCCTCAGATCCCGGGTTCCGCACGCTGAAAGCGATTATTTCCTCCAGCCAGCCGTAAGCCTTGTCATCCAGAAGGTGCAAAGAGCCGGAATTGACATCGTAAGCGATATTCAGCCCGCCCTGTCTGAATAAGTGTATATTTTTCGCAAAAGGGTATGTTTCCCAATTCAAGGTATATCCTCCAAATGGGCAAACGGCATGGCCCGCGCCATGCCGCGCCGTGTCCCGCCTATTTCGCGCAAACCTGATTGCCGACAGTGCAGGACGTTTTGCAGGCCGACTGGCATGACGCCTGACACTGGCCGCAACCGCCTGAGGCCGCGGTAGCGGACAGACCGCCTGTTACAATTGTCTGAACATGTTTCCCCATTTCGTCCTCCTTGTCTCGGGTACCGCGGATAATCCGCAGCCACGCTTCCAGGCCATTATAGCACAGCCGCGGGCCGGACACAAGCCCCGCCTCCCAGCACATGGCGCATGGCATAGGCAATTAGGCAATAGCTTTCATGTGTTGACATCGGATTCATTTTGCCGTAAAATGATGCTAAGGAACTGCAAAGGGGCGGGAGAATGAGATAACTATTTTAGACGAAACAAATCTTGAGCGCGCAAGGCGTTCGTTTTTTGTCGTCTAAATTGGTTATCAATGCCGCTCACGAACGCCAAGGTCTATGCCTTTTGCAGTCAGTGGCACTGTGTCCTTTTTCGACGGCGGAAAGGGGCTTTTTTATGTCTTTACTCAAAATTTCGCATCTGACATTTTGCTATGACGGCAGCAGCGAAGATGTTTTTACCGATGTGTCTTTGTCACTGGATACCGCCTGGAAGCTGGGATTTTGCGGACGAAACGGAAGAGGCAAAACCACCTTTCTAAAACTGCTGATGGGCGAATATGAGTACAGTGGAAAAATCGCCACTGAGGTTATGTTTGACTACTTCCCATTTGCTGTCACGGACAAGACCGAGGTGACTTTGGCCATTTTGGAAGAAATCGCGCCTGATGCGCAGCTTTGGGAGATTCAAAAAGAATTGTTGCTATTAGATGCAGACGACGGTGTTTTATCCCGTCCGTTTGAAACATTGTCGAATGGGGAGCAAACCAAAGTGTTGCTGGCAGGATTGTTCCTGCGCGGACACAATTTCTTGCTCATTGACGAGCCGACGAATCATTTGGATAGCGGTGCAAGGGAAGTTGTCGCTGCTTATCTGAATAAAAAATCCGGTTATATTCTTGTTTCCCACGACCGGGCGTTTTTGGACGCTTGCACCGATCACACGCTTTCAATCAATAAAGCAAACATTGAAGTGATTGCCGGAAATTTTTCCGTTTGGTGGGAGCAAAAGGCGCGGCAGGACGCTTTTGAGCAAGCGCAAAACGAGCGGCTGTCCGGCGAAATCGACCGCTTAAAAACCGCCGCCGCCAGAACCGCCGCTTGGTCTGACAAAGTCGAACGGAGTAAAATCGGCAGCGGTCCGGTAGACAGGGGCTATGTTGGGCACAAGGCCGCCAAAATGATGAAACGCTCGAAGTCAACCGAAATACGGCGGCAATCTGCCATAGAGGAAAAGTCCGCGCTGCTG
>JAISQG010000157.1 GCA_031274335.1 Gracilibacteraceae bacterium | reverse complement strand
GACGCCTTGACAGACCGCAAAATTTCGGCGCAATCTGAACAAGTTATTTCTTGACAGTTCCTGAGCTCCGCGCATTTTTCCATGATGTCCGCATTGCGCCCGTCATTGATGTTGTACACATCAGCCGCCAGTTCCAGCGGCGGCGGCTCCGGCAGGTCGGTACGGGCAAAGGCGTCGGAGAGACGCAGCACGCTGTGATCCGGCAGATCTTCGGCGCCGTTGTAAAAAACTATGAACTCCGGGCGCGGCACGGTGACCAAGCGATCCATGTAAATTGAGCGCGAATCAATTATTTTCTCGTATAGGCGGGCAACATACATAAGCAGCCGGAGCGGCATGTTCCTGTTGAGCGACGACTGGTGCTCAAGCAGCACGATCAGCTCATTGCCAATGACAAACGAAATCGCGGCTGAGAAGCGCGGAAAAAACGCTGTCCTTGTGACTCCGCCTGACCTTGGCCATGCAATTACCCTCCATGCAATTATAAATAAAAATCCGCAGATTTTCAATGTCAATAATAGCATAAAATGGAAAAATTGTCAAGCTAGCGTTGCGTTTGAAATTAAAGAAGATTTGTAGTATACTTAACTGACGTCGGCACAAACAATTCGCGCATTGCGACGGGGAAGGGGCTGAAGTGAGTTGGCCGGTTCGGACAATGTCTACCGGTTTCGGGCCCGAGAATGGAAAAATTTTGTGAAAAACCTGACGGATCCGCTGTTTGTCACGGATAAAGAAGGAATGGTCCTTTGGGCGAACGACGCTTTCCGGCGCGTTTTTCCGCCGCCGGATGCCGCGGCGGAACGGGGATCCTTTCTTTCATTCGTCCATCCGGAGGATCTGGAGCGGCTGCGCTATGATTTAGCCGGACCCGGTCCGGCGGCCGTCAGCCGGGAAGCCCGGCTTTGGGCTGAAGACTGGGTCAATTTTGCCCTGGATATTTATCCGACAGCGGAATGCAGCTATTGTCTGGCCCGGGATCTCACGCGGCAAAAAACCTTTGAGGAAGAAAAACTGCAGCTTCTTTCCGTGGCCGAAGCCTCGCTGGACGCGATTTACGCCCTCGACACGGACGGGCATATCCGCAGCTGGAACAGGGCGGCGGTTTCCATTTTCGGCTACACGGAGGAAGAAGCGATCGGCCGCGGAGTGGAAATTCTGGCCCTGCCCGGCCAAAAAGAGGAGATCGACGCCGTCATCCAGCTGATCCGCCAAGGCGCCAGCTATGGCTATGAAACCGTGCGGCAACGCAAAAATCATGAGCTGGTGTCGCTTTTCATCACGATGGCGCCTATCCGCGATTCGCACGGCGTTTTGCTGGGCGCGTCCGTTGTGGCCCGCGATATTACGGCGTTGCAGAAGCAAAAACTGGAGATGGCCCGGTTGGACCGCCTGAACACTTTCGCCGAGCTCGCGTCCGTTATCAGCCATGAGGTGCGCAATCCGATGACGACCATCGGCGGCTTTTTGCAAATGCTGCAAAAAAAGACCGGGGACAAAAAGCAGTTGGAATATTTTTCTATTATGTCGGAGGAGCTCAAGCGTGTCAACGCTATCCTGGGCGAATTCATCACGATCGGCAAAAACAAGGAGGCCAAGCGGGAAAAGCAGAGCCTGAAGTCGATAATTTTCAGCATGACGCCGCTTTTGGAAGCGGACGCGGCCTATCAGGGAAAAATCATCAAGTTCAACATCAAGGATACGGCCGACGTCGTGGTGAACGCCAACGAAATCCGCCAGCTTCTGCTGAACCTCACGCGCAACGGCCTGGAAGCGATGGAGCCGAACGGCATTCTGCAAATAAAAACCGTGAGCAAGGAAAACAAGGTTGTTCTCTCGGTCAAAGACAGCGGGCACGGCATATTGGAGGAAAATCTGGAAAAACTGGGCACGGCCTTTTTCAGCACGAAAGAATCCGGCACGGGGCTTGGCCTTTATGTTTGCTACGAAATAGTGCAACGGCACAACGCGACCCTGAATGTAATCACGGGCGCGGATGGTTCCACTTTTATGGTGACGTTTCCGGCGGCGGTATGATCAAATTATCGTCCCGTCGGGCTTAAAAAGCGGGAGTTTTTCGAGATACACTATATCTCCGCGTTTTTGGGCGTCGCCTTCGGCCAGTATCGACATGCGGCCGGCGATCGCCCCGCCGGCGGCCTCGGTGAGCTTTTCCAGCGCCGCAAGGGAATTTCCTGTGGAGACAACGTCATCTACGAGTAATATACGCTTGCCGCGTATGAGCGCGGCGTCCGCCGTGTCAAGATACAGCTTTTGCCTGCTCTCGGTGGTTATCGAGTCCACGTCCACCGAAAAAAGACCCGTCATATAGAGCTTGGGGCTTTTTCTGGCCACAAAATATTTGCTGTCGTCCCGCTGTCGGGCCAGCTCGTGCGCAAGCGGGATGCCCTTTGCCTCCGCCGTGAGCAGATAATCATATTCCGGCGCGCGCTCCAGGAGAGCCGCGGCCGCCGCGACGGTGAGTTCCGCGTCGCCGAAAATCACAAACGCCGCTATGTATACCTCGTCATTGAGCTTGCACAACGGCAGCGAGCGGTCCAAGCCGGCTATTTTCATCTTGTAGTCCAAAATACGGCCTCTATTCCTCCCGATAACTATACAGGGCGTAGGGGACGCCGAGAGCCGGCGCCCCGCGCCTTGAACTATTTCCCCAGTATCTGCAGCCTGGCCACGGCGCGCTTCAGTGCCGCTTCCGCCCGGGCCGTGTCCATGCCTTCCTTGGATTGCAGGCGGCGCTCCGCTCGCTCTTTGGCGGCCGCCGCCCGCGCGGGGTCGATCATGTCCTCGGTTTCCGCTGTTTTGGCCAGCACGATCGCCTGGTTGCCCTCCACCTCCAGGAAGCCGCCGCCGATGCTGATTTTTTTCGTGCGCCCCTCCTGCTCATAGCGAAGCACGCCGATAGCCAGT
>JAISQG010000072.1 GCA_031274335.1 Gracilibacteraceae bacterium | reverse complement strand
CGACATATTTGCCGAAAGCCTGCGCTTCCTCCACGGCGACCCGGAGTTCTTCCCGCGTGGCGGTGCAATAGCCCAGCCCGGCTTGACCCGTGACGACTCCGCCGCTGCCGAATACTTTGAGCAAATCGGCTCCCTTGGCCAAATTGACGCGGCAGTTTTTGCGCGTGCCTTCCGCGCCGTCCGATACCGTCTGCCCGGTTTGGCCGTGACCGTGCGTCGGAGAGATGAAAGCGCCGGCCGGACTGATGCGCGGCCCGGCGATATACCCGGCGTCAATGGCGTGTTTCAGGTCAAAATCAATGAAATCGTCCTCCCCCATGCCGCGGACGGCGGTCACTCCGGCAGACAAATGTTCTCCGGCGTACATGACGGCTTTGCAGATTTTGCGCGGGCCCGGTTCCATCAATTGGCTTAAGACCGGCATGGGGTCGATGCGGTCGGAATGGCTCAGGCTGAAATGCGTGTGCGCGTCGATGAGGCCGGGCATCACGAAGCGGGCGGAAAAATCCAGCGCGGCATCCGCCGGCGGACACGGCTCTCCGGGACGACCCACGGCGGCTATGCGCCCTTTTTCGAGTAAAAACCATCCGTCCCGGCAGGGCGGCTCGCCCGTGCAGGTGAGCAGCCAGCCGGCTTTTACTGATGTTTTCATGCGGGAAGCACCTTATTTTCACCCCGCTTGCGCACGCCGGCGAGGTATACGGCTTTTATTTTGGTCAAATTTTCTAAATTTTCCAGCGGATTATGGGTTAAGGCGATGAAATCAGCATATTTTCCGGGTGTGATGGTGCCGATCACGTTTTCGCGCCGGCAGGCTCTGGCTGCTTCACGGGTCAAATACAGAATGGCCTGTTTTTTGCTCGCGCCACATTGGGCAATGGTTATCGCTTCAAAAGCCAGCGCGCCGTGTACGCCGTCGGTGCCAAAACTCAGATTGGCGCCCAAGCGAACCAGCTTGGTAAAAGTTTCCAGGAATTTTTCTTTGGCGGCGGCCAAGCGCTCCTCCTGCTCCGGCGTCAGCGAATGGACACCTTGGGGATGGAAGGCGGGGGAGAAAGTGCCGGTCACCCAGCAGTCTGCCCGGAGGATTTTCTCAATTTGCGCGTCGGTCGCCATGCTGGCGTGCTCCAGCGAACGGATGCCGGCATCCACGCACATATCAAGGCCGGGGCCGCCGTGGACATGTGCGGCGGCGTATTTGCCCAGCGCCGCGGCTTCTTCCGCTGCCGTGCGAATTTCATCCAATGTATAGGTGGAAAAATGCAGGCCGCCCCTGCCGCTGACGACGCCGCCGGTGACAAAAATTTTAAGCAATTCAGCGCCCTGCGCCAGGTTTTGGCGGCAGGCCAGGCGCACACCTTCCACGCCGTCGGCGGCATTGAAGCCGGTTTGCCCGTGACCGTGCGTAGCCGTGATGACATTGCCGGCCGGAATGATGCGCGGGCCTTCGATGTATCCGTCTTCCACGGCGCGGGCCAGGTGGATGTCGATAAAATGTTCCTCTCCCATGCCGCGCACCGTGGTGACTCCGGCGTCCAGATGCTGCCGCAGATACATGACGGCTTTTAATATTTTTGTCTGCGCCGGCTGGGCCATCTGCTTGGTCGGGGGCATGGGCTCGATCGTGTCAATGTGGCTCAGGCCCAGGTGGACATGTGAGTCGATCAAGCCCGGCAGCACATAGCAATCGGAAAAATCCAGCGTTTCCCCGATTCCTTCCGGTTCGCCCAATTCCTCCGGGCGCCCGGCGGAGAGGATGACACCGTTTTCATAGACAAACCAGCCGCCGGGGATGGGGTCGCTGCCGGTACAGTCCAGCAGACATTTGGTCTTCACAAGCGTTCTCATGGGAAATCCTCCTTTTTATATAACGCCCTGCTCCGCGACAGGATGTCGCCAGCTTTCGGCGCCCTGAGAATTACGCGCGAAAGATGAGCGAGCCGCCCGCCGCAATATGCAAAATTACCCGGATCTCGCGGGCGACGCACATCGTTTCAGTCGCTCATCTTTCGCGCTCCCGGCTTCGGCGCCTCCAAACTGGCGGTCGCTCCGCATGGCTGAAATCACCCTGCTCCGCGCTTTGCTAACGCTTGCTCCGCTCAAGTTTCCAGTCCAGCGTGGCCATCTGCCACTCGTGCTCCGAAAAGCCGCGAACAGAGTGGGCGCCGGCATACTCCTCCATCTCCCGGCGGGAAAAAGACGTGGCCCGGCGGATACAGGCATGGCAGAATCCCGCGCTGTTCACGACGCCTTTTTCCCCGCAAGCGCGGCAACGCGCCGCCCGGCCCGCCTTGGTTTCAGCCGCCGGCTTGGAACGCAAGGGCGGCAGACCGGTTTTTTGCGCGTAAGGCAGTTTTTCGTTGCGCATGGCCACGGCAATGGCATAGGAACGCGCCGATTCGGCAAAACGGCGGCGCATGTCTTCCGGCTCGGTTTGGCCGGGGACGCTTACTCCCGCTTGTTCATACTGTTCCAAGCGATCGACCGCGTCAAGCGCACTGACGCAACTAAGATAACAGGCGCGAGGGTCGGCGCCCCGCTGCAGAACGCCCTCCGCCGTCCGTATTTCCTCAAGCACTCCTTCATAAGCGTCGCCGCAATTATCGCACACTTCTCGCCAGCGGCGCTCCGGCGGCAAAGGCCGGCGGCAAAGCCGGCAGTGCGCCTGAAAAAGCCGCATTACTGATAATCCTCCCTGCGGAAGTATTTTTGATTATTATGCCACATCCCGGAGCAAAAAGCAATCGCGCTAAGGCGTATCTGCGGAGGCATAAAAAACCAGTAATTCTAAATCCTCAGGGCGCGCATGGCGTTGAGGACGGCGAGGAAAGTCACGCCCACGTCACCGAAGACGGCGGCCCACATGGAAGCGATGCCGAGAGCGCCGAGGACGAGAATCACGGCTTTGACGCCGAGGGCGAAGGAGATGTTCTGCCAGACTATGCTCCGCGTCTGCCGGGCTATGCGGATGGCGTCCGCGAGTTTGGCCGGATTGTCCGCCATAATCACGACGTCCGCCGCCTCAATTGCCGCGTCCGCCCCAAGGCCGCCCATCGCGACGCCGATATCGCTGCGGGCCAAAACCGGCGCGTCGTTCAGGCCGTCGCCCACAAAAACTATTTTTCCTTTCGGGCTCAGGCCGGCGGAAAGGCGCTCCATTTCCTCGACTTTCTGCTGGGGCAAAAGCTCCGCCGCCGCCTGGTCCAATCCGAGCCGGCGCGCGATGTCCTCGGCTACGGCGCGGTTGTCTCCCGTCAGCATGACGATCTGTTTGATGCCGGCCTGCCGGAGATCGGCGACGGCCGCCGCGCTCTCCTCTTTGATTTCGTCCGCGATAACGATGTGGCCGGCATAGACGCCGTCCACAGCCAGATACACCGCCGCGCCGGGAACGGAGGCCGGCGTGAAAGCGATGTTTTCCTCCTCCAGGAGTTTGGCGTTGCCGGCCAGGACGATCTGTCCGTTCATGCTGACACGGGTGCCGCGGCCGGCAATTTCCTCGCAGGCGGCGACCGCGGCGCTGTCAAGCGGCCGATCATAGGCGGCGCGGATGGAGCGGGCAATCGGGTGGTTGGAAAAGCTTTCGGCGTGAGCGGCGCAGGCGAGGATTTTTTCGGCCGACCAGCCCTCGGTTCCTTCGATATGCGCCACACGGAACACGCCCTGCGTCAGGGTGCCTGTTTTGTCAAAGACGACGATTTCCGCGTCGGCCAGCGCGTCAAGATAATTGCTCCCCTTGAATAAAATGCCGTGGCGGGATGCTCCGCCGATGCCGCCGAAGAAACTGAGCGGCACTGATATGACCAGAGCGCAGGGGCAGGAGACGACGAGAAAAACGAAGGCACGGTGCAGCCAGTCCGCCGCCGGTGCGCCGAAAAAGAGCGGCGGAACAGCGGCCAAGAGAGCGGCGGCCGCCACGACCGCCGGCGTATACCAGCGAGCGAATTTCGTGATGAAGTTTTCCACGGGCGCTTTTCGGCTGCTCGCGTTCTGCACGAGATCGAGGATTTTCGCTATGGTTGATTCACTGAATGCCTTGGTTACGCGCAAGGTGAGCAAGCCGTTTTGGTTGATGGACCCGGACAGCGCTTCGCTGCCTTCCTCCACGTCGCGCGGCAGAGATTCTCCTGTGAGGGCCATGACATCAAGCGCGGAACGCCCGGAGACGACCACGCCGTCCAGCGGCACTTTTTCCCCGGGCCGGACCAGAATCAAATCGCCGGGCGCCACATCCTCCGGCGCGACAACGCGCGCTTCATCTCCCACGAGCAAAGTGGCGGCGTCGGGACGATAAGCCATCAGAGACGTGATATTGCGGCGGGAGCGGTTCACAGCCCGGGCCTGGAAAGCCTCGCCAATTTGGTAGAAAAGCATGACCGCCACGCCCTCCGGGTATTCACCGATGATGAAAGCGCCGACGGAGGCGATGCTCATGAGGAAATTTTCGTCAAAAACCTGTCCGCCGGCTATGCCTTTAAGAGCGTGCAACACGACGTCGGCTCCGACGAGCAAGAAGGCGGCCAGAAAAACCGCGAGACGGGCGGCAGGCGGACAGGGAGCCAAAAGCGGCCAAACGAGGCCGGCGGCGAAAATGATTGCGCCCGCTCCTATCCGCGCCGGGAGCAGCGACCGCCTTTCCTCCTCAGGAACGGCGGCGGGGCTTTGACCGCCGGCCGGCGTTTTTTCCGTGACGACGATGTCCGGTTCATGCCGCCGGACAATATCGCGCACCGCGGCCGCGATATCACCGGAGGGCGGCGCTCCGATTTCAAGAATGAGGCGCTGCCCGGCGAAATCAAGGGAGGACTGGGAGACGCCGGCCAATTTGCCCGCCTCACGCTCGATTTTCGCGGCGCAATTCGCGCAGCACAATCCCTGCAGCAAAAACTCTTTTTTTCCGATGGTTTTCATAATATGCCTCCCTATTCGCTGACATGCAGCAGGCCCTGGTGGAAAATATTGCCAACATGGTCGTCGTCAAGCGAGTAATAGATGATTTTACCGTCGCGGCGGTTTTTGGCCAGCTTTGTCTGCCGCAGCGTCCTGAGCTGATGCGAGATCGAGGATTTGGACATGCCAAGCAGGGCGGCGATGTCGCAAACGCACATCTCGGAGTATTGCAGTGCGCAAAGAATTTTGACGCGGGTGGAATCGCTGAAAACCTTGAATAAATCAGCCAAATCGAGCAAAGTTTCTTCGCTGGGCATTTGCGAGCGCACGGATTCAACCACCTCGTCGTGAATCGTGTTACAGTCGCAGCGGTCGTTTTCCGGGATTGCCTGAGCGCACATGGGGGGCACCTCCTTAGTTGAACAGTTGATTGATTGAATAGTTGAGTATACGTTCAACTGAAAGTATAAACCAAGGACCGCGCATTGTCAAGCGGGGGAGAGCGCAAATGGTGTACGTTAGGATCAAAAATCCAGGCAGGCGAACAGCGCCTCTTCACCGCTTGCCGGCTGCCAGGCCGGAAAAAGCGCCAGTCCCGGCAGCCAGAGGATTTCCGGGCCTGAGGCCAGCAGCGGCCAGAGCGAACGCCGCGCGGCCGGCGCCCCTCGCTCCTGAAAAACATTTTTCAGGCTTTTGTGCCAGCCGCCGGGCTGCCGGCATAAATCACCGCCGCGCCGGCAGCGCCAGACAATCGGATCGGGCAGGGCGTTCAGGGCCGCGGCGCTGAAGCGCGCCACCCGGCGGCCTTGCCATGTCGCGCCGCTTCCTTCCTCCGCCTCCGCAGGGGAAAATCCTTCCGGGCAGTCCGGCCACAGGCCCGCCCGGCCCCAGAACAGCGTCTGCCACTCGCCGCGTCGCGCCGTGACCGGATCCGGCCCGGCGGCGTGAAGCGGCGCGGCCTCTCCATGATCCGCGGCCAGAACCAGCGCGTCCCGCTCCGTCCACACGGTGAGTCCCGGCAAATTCTGCCGCCAGCCGGGCCTGGCACCCTCGCGCCGCAGCAATTCCGCCTGGGCAAACGTCAGCCCCCGCTCCGCCGCGGAAGCCTCGCTCGCCGCCCGGCGCAGAAGTCTGGTCAAAACCGCCGGCGGTTCCCGCCAAGCCTCCAGCGCCAGGCGCACACTTCCGGCGGCGGCCACGGCATATCGCATCCATTTTTCCGCGATCACACCGGCAAAATACTCTTCATCCCGGCGTAAAGCCGCCGCCGTCTGGCCGAGAGCCATATCGATCCGGCCGTTGTATTTCTCCCGCAGAAAGGGGAGAAGCTCCAGCCGGATGCGGTTGCGGTCATACGCGGCGGTCAAATTGCTCGCATCCACGGCGTAAGGAAGATTTTCCGCCGCGCAATAAGCCAGCAGATCCTCCTTGCTCACCCCCAGCAGCGGCCGGATAATCCCGTCCCGCTCCGGCCAGATTCCGGCCAGGCCGGTGGCGCCGCTGCCCCGGAGCAAACGGTACAGCACCGTCTCCGCCTGGTCGTCCCTGTGATGCGCCGTCGCGATCAGCGTACAGCCCTCGGCCGCCATGTCTTCGCGCCAGCAGGCATAGCGCCATTCGCGCGCCGCGGCCTGAAAACTCAGCCCCCGCTCCCTGGCGTAGGCTTTGGCGTCGAAACGGCGCACCAGCACCGGCGCGCCTAGACGCCGCCCCAGTTCCCGCACCAGCGTTTCCTCCGTTTCCGCCTCCGGCCGGACGCCGTGATTGACATGGGAAAGCACCAGCCGCCGGCCCGCAGCATCCCGGCCCGCCCCGGCGGTGACGTAACGCCAGAGCATATGCGCCAGAGCAACCGAATCCGGCCCGCCGGACACAGCGGCCAGAACGCGGTCGCCCGGCGACAGCATCGCCGGCAGCACATCGCGGCTGAGCAGAGCAAACATTCGCTCAGAACGATCCGGCATTTTCGATCATCGCCTCGATCCGGCGGCGCGCGCGCTCCTCACCCATGACTTGCTGGATTTCCCACAGGTCGGGAGAATTTTTCCGTCCGCTGAGGGCGAGACGGATGACGGCGCTCACGTCGCCGACATGCCCTTTGTACGCCTCCGGCTGTTTTTTATAGTCCTTCGGCCTTTCGGCGTATCCGTTCTCCGCCGCGAGCCGTTTTACCATCGCGAACCATTCCTCCTTGCCGGCGGAGTGGTCATAATTTTGCAGATAACGGGTCAGCAAATTCCGCGCTTCCTCCGCGCCGATATTCTCCGGCAGCGGATCCTCGACGGTGAAATACTCGTCGAAGAAAAAGCGGATAAACGAAAAGATCTGCGCCCCGCGGATCAAATCCTTGCGCGGGTTCGCCTCCCGGCGGCCGATGGCGGCAATGGCGGCGACGTAGTCTTTTTCGGTCGCCAAAAGCGCCGCGGCCTCCGGCTTCCGGCTTGCCGCCCAGCGGCAGAGAAAACCGGCGATTTCCGCGGGCGGAAGCGTGGCCAGAACATTTTTGCTGACGTCGTTTAATTTATTCAGGTCAAAGAGTGCGCCGGAAGCCCCCATTTTGGCCAGCGAAAAGGGAAATTCTTCCAATTTGGCATCGGCATGCCGCAGCCGCCATTCCTCAAAGTTGGAATTCAAAACTGTCATCAGGTATTCACGCACGGCCAGCGGGTGATAGCCTTCCTGCAAATAATACTCCAGCGCGAGTTCCGGATCACGGCGTTTGGAAAGTTTGCGCTTGACCTCCCCGTCCATTTTGAGCAGCAGCGTCGTGTGGCAGTAAACCGGCCGCTCCCAGCCGAGGGCGTCGAAAATCTGCACATGCGCGGGCAGGGAAGACAGCCATTCTTCGCCCCGCACGACATGGGTGACGCGCATAAAATGGTCATCCACGACATGGGCGAAATGGTATGTGGGCACCCCGTTCGATTTAAGCAGCACAATATCCTGTTCATTGGCCGGCAGGACGAGCCGGCCGCGGATGCCGTCTTCCACGGCGATTTCCGCCGCTTCCGCCGGGGCGCGCCAGCGCAGAACGAAGGGTTCGCCCCTCTCCAGGCGCCGTTCCGCTTCCGCCGGCGGCAGATCGCGATGACGAGCCCAGACACCGTAATAGCCGAAATTAGCCCCGGCTTTTTCTTGGGCCGCGCGAATCTCCCGTAGCTCCTCTTCCGAGCAAAAACAGGGGTAGGCCAGCCCGCGCAACGCCAGCTCGCGCGCGACGGCTTGGTACAGTTCCGTCCGCCTCCTCTGGCGGTAAGGGCCATAAGCGCCTTTTTCGCCATCCTCCGCCGCTCCTTCGTCAAAGTGCAGGCCGAAATAGCCGAGCGCGCTGATTATGGCTTCCACCGCGCCCGAAACCTCTCTTTTTTCGTCCGTGTCCTCGATGCGCAGCAGAAAAAGGCCGCCGTTTTGATGCGCCAGGCGCTCGTCCGCCAGGGCGCCGTACAAATTGCCCAGATGGATAAAACCCGTCGGGCTGGGGCCGAGGCGCGTCACCGGAGCGCCGGCGGGCAAATCGCGCCGGGGATATATTTTCTCATAATCCGCGATTGTTTTGGCCGCGCGCGGGAAAAGCAGCGCGGCCGTTTTTTCATAATTCATGCTGTTTCCTGCTTTCAAGCCTTTTCCTTGCATTATTATACCGCCCTCAAAGGAGTTTGACAATATTTTTCTTCTATTTGCCAGAGTTTGTATTGACCGCAGAGCTTTCATAATATATAATGACTTTGATAGTAATTGATAATGTTAACCGATTTAGATTCATTTGAAATACATATCAACGTAAGGAGAGTGGCAATGGAAAACAAAGACGCGGTTGAAATTTTGAAAAGCTTGAAAGAAAAAGGGATTCGTTTCACGCCTCAGCGCCAGGCTATTCTGGAGTATTTGCTTGTGACCGACACCCACCCGACAGCCGAGGAAATCTACCGCCAGGTCAGGGAGAAGTTTCCGGGCGTGAGTTTGGGTACGATTTACAACACCTTGAACATGCTCAAGGAAAACAACTATCTGCTGGAACTGAACTGTGGCGAAATGTCCACCCGTTTTGACGGCAACGCCGAAAATCACTATCACGCCATGTGCCGCGAATGTGGCAAGGTGGTCGATTTTCATACCGATTTGGTGCAGCTGGACGCTTTGGCGGCGGCGAACACAGGTTTTACCATCGAAACGCATCGCCTTGTTTTCTATGGTCTATGCGGGCAATGCCGCGGAATCCACTGACATATCGGCATGTTCAAAAGATTTACCGCCGCATTGCTTTTTTTGCTTATCATCTCCCTATGGCTGATAATGCTGTTGTGGAGGGAAGCGCCGCTCCATGGCCTTTTCTCGGTGCGGCAGGCCGAAACCGTTTACCGCCTGAGCCAAGAATTGAGCGGCATCTGGCATCAATACGCCTCCCCGGCTCAGGCGTTCCGGGAAGAAAACCAATTAGGCCCGGACGGAAGAACGTCCGGGCTTTTTAACCGTTTTTCCTCCCGTTCCGGCGTGGTGCTGCCCTCCAACGCCGACCTCCGCGTCGTCGCCCGCCAATTCACGGTGGCGGAAAGCTGGGCTTCGCGCACAGCCCGGCTCGTGTTGGAAAGCTTCAGCGGCCGGGCGCGCGTGTATCTGAACGGAGTGCGCAGTGAAAACCTGATCGGGGAAGCGGAAGGATACGGCGGGCAGGCGGTGTTCGCCGTGGAGGCGACACGCTTGTATTTCGATCGACCCAATATCCTGATCATTGAAATGGAAAATACTTCCTTGAGGCGAGACATGCCGTTCGGCAACCTCTGGCCCTGGCCGAAGCATATCAGCGGGCGGGTGCGGATTGATTCCGTGCCGGAAACGATCATCGAGGCGGAAACCATCGCTTTTGACTGGCGGGCGGCAGACAGTCTCTGGGTGGTCGCCGCCGACCTTTCGCATTACCAGTTTATGGAAAACGGGCCGTGGACTGTGACCGGAATTCTCAGCGGCACGGACGGCGCGGAGGCGGCTCGCGTCGTTGTACCGCTGGAAACCGAGGGACAGTATGCCGAAAAGGTCTCCCTGGCTTTTCCCCTGGTATCCCCTCGACAATGGCGACCGGAGGATCCCTACCTCTACCGCCTCACCTTGCAGGTGGCCAACAGCAGGGGAGAGCAGGATTCCTTCCAAGCCCCGGCCGGCATTGCCAAAATCGGGACAGCCGACGGTCTGTGGCTGGTAAACGGCGAAGCCGTGCCGGTTCAGGGGCTTTATCTCAGCAAAAATGATGATTTTGCCCTGCGCGCCGCCGGTTTGCCTGACGAGTGGCTGGCCGCGCAAAAGCAGGCCGGTTATAATGTGTTCTGTTTTTACGAGTCCTTTCCGGATGAGACATGGTTCCACGCGGCTGATCGCGCGGGGGTCGGGATTTGGACCGCGCTGCCCGTGTACCTGCCGGCTTCCGGCCCGCCGGACGCGGCGGATTTCCAGCCGATGCTCGATATGGCGGCGCGGCACCCGTCGCATTGGGCCTGGACAGCCGGCACCGCTTTGCCGCCCGGAGAGGAAACGGAGGAGTACCTCCGCGAGCTGAAGGCGATCCTTGATGGCAAACCGCTGTATGTCGCCGTTTGGCGCGACGAGCCGCTCCGGACGGACGGCATTTTCACGCTGTCTCTGCATAAACCGCTCAGAGGCGGCTGGGGCACCCTGAGTGTCGCCGGCGTTTACCGGGATGAGACACCCTGGCCGCTTCGTTCCGGGCTGATGCGCGCCGGAGCCATCATTTGGTTCGCTTTCCTGCTGTTTGTCGGAGTGCAAAACATCCGCGCCAGGCATTGGCGCTTCAAAGATTTAAGCAAACGGCCCCGCCGCGCGATGCGCGAAAGCTGTTTTTGGCGCTATGCGGCTTTTTTTCTCCGCATGGCCACAATTTCCGGCAGCTGGCTTATCCTGCTCTATCAATTGCCGCTCGACCGCCTGGCGCTCGCACCTTTTGATTTGGACTGGATCACGGATTTGCGCCGCCAGCCTTTTTTTCTGCTCTGGGTCGCCGCCGCCGCCATTTTCGCCGCCGCCAGACTCATGCAGGTTGGCATCGGCGCCGGAGCTTTCCCGGATGAACCTGAAGCGATGGGACTCGTCTGCTGGCTTGAAAGGCGGTACGCGTTGCTGCAGCTTACCGGCCTGGCTTGGATCCTCGTCGCCTTCGGGTTCCCGCTTTTTCTGCCGTTCGCCGTTTACTACGGCTTGGAACTGCTGCTTTGGCCGCTGCGTTTGCGCGATGTGCGCAAGGCCGGCGGCAGCAATTTTCTTTTGCTTGTTTTTCCATTGACAGCGGCGCTTGTTTTCATTATAATCATAGTGAGTCAAGGAGTCGACTATATCGAATATTTCTTAAGGAGGTAGCGGCATGATT
>JAISQG010000071.1 GCA_031274335.1 Gracilibacteraceae bacterium | reverse complement strand
AGCGTCCCGCCCGGCGCCGGCGGCGGTTTCCTCATCCAGGGTGAAAAGCTCTTTGCCCGGTTCGATGCCGCTCAGCAGCGGCACGGATTGGCCGGGAGCGATTTTTACCAGCAGCTCGCCGGCTACGCGCTCGTCCGGCGAGCCTAAATCTGCGGGACGCCGGTCCGTCCGGTCGAAATTCAGCGTTTGGGCCAGAGAGCGGACGGTTTCGTCCTCCCATTCGGTTATGAATTCAATGGCCGGCGCCGCGGACAGAGAGGCGGGCAGCAGGGAGAGAATAAGCAGCGCGGCCAGCAGGCCGGCAAATACCGGATTCTTTTTCATCGGATGGACTCCTTTCCTGACGCTCTCAGGGTTTCCAGTATGCGGCGTTTTCATTGTAAGGTATATAATAAAAGCCGGTTTTCTGCTCGAAGGACACGAGGGAAAGGCCCGGCAATGTGTCGCGCTTTAAGCCCAGCATTTCGCATATTTCGTCAATCAGACCGGAGGGGAAAGGGTTGACGAGGACGAGGCCGGTTTTTTCAAAAAGCGAGCGCACGAGCGGAGAAACCATTTTGTAAGCGCCGATAACCGCCCATATTTCAATGTTTTCCTGATTGGTGGCGATATAGTGCAGCCGTGTCAGCTGTTCCACGAATTCCGGCCTGCTCCAGCATTTGGCTGAAAAATCAAAAAACAGCCGGACTTTGGGGCTGTCGTCGTTTTGGGCGTGCAAGGCCCAGGTGGCGAGGCATTCGACAAAAGTTATCACCCTCGGCGCGTAATCGCAGGCGCAATAGTAAATACCGGGAATGGAGGGGCGCGTGATCCACGTTATGTCAGGATTGTAAGGGTCGATGGCCCGGATCGGGTTGCGCGTCGCTTCATCGAACCACATGCGCTGGGAAGCGTCGGAGAGAACGATATTAACGGCGTCATTCTGGCTGAAGTCAGGAGTTTGCAATAATGACCAGATCAATTTGGATTTGCCGGAACCGGCTTCCCCCAGGATTAAATGACTGCCGGGCTGGAAATGCGTGAAGGGGAGCGATTGTTCGTGCATGGGCCTTACTTCCTTTCTCAGTTGTATTTAATTTGTTCTTAATTCTACACGGAAAGCGCATTCCCTTTTCGCGCCGGCAGGGAAAAAATTTTTTGGGGACGGATTTGTCTTGCCGTCATATGACAGGCGAGGACTTTTTTCGACAAATATCTTGCCGGATTCGACTAATTATTATATAATGTAAGCAAGAAAAGCAAATCGGTCAAAATGTCTGAAAATTCCGCTTTTCGAAAAATAATTAAAGAGGGGTTGTACACATGAAACTTGTGCGAGAAGCAACCGCCGGCACTTCCGACGCCGGCGACATCATCGTCACGGTGCAGCCGGGCGGCGAGCCTGGCATAACTGTGGATTTGAAGGGCAAATCCGTCGTGCTGAAGCAGTTTGGCGCGCAGATGAAAGCCGTGATTCAGAAAACGGCGGAAGACTTGGGTGTGGAATCCGCTGTCATCAAGGCGCAGGACAACGCCGCCCTGGACTACACCATTCGCGCCCGGACGCGCTGCGCCATTGAGCGGGCTATCTGAAAGGAGCGGTATCAAATGAAAAGCCTTATGATTGTAAACGCCAATAATCCCAAGATTTTGCTGGACGCGGTGCTGTACGGCGCGGACGGGATTCTTTTCGACCTGGCGGAAGTCGTGCCGGACACGGAAAAAGACGCCGCCCGGCTGCTCCTGGCGGAAGCCCTCGGTTTTCTGGACTATTCGGCGGTGGAAGTGGTCGTGCGCCCCAATTGTCCCTGCCGGGAAGATTTTGAGCTTGATATCCTCGCGGTCGGCCCCGGCCGGCCATGCGATTTCATTGTGCCGATGGCCAATCCGGAATTTGTCGTCAAGGCCGCCGGACTGCTGGACAAAGTGGAAGCGGAGCATAAACTGCCCGCGGGCGGCATCCGCCTCATTCCTTCCATCGACTCCGCGGCCGGCGTGGAAAACGTCGCCGCCATCATCGCGGCCTCGCCTCGTGTGCGGGCCGTGATGTTCAACGCCGGAAAATTCCTGGCCGACCTCGGCGCGGAAGCCGGCGGCGCGGAGCAGCTCGTTTACGCCCGCAGCAAAATCGCCGCCTGCGCCCATGTGGCGGGGATCGACTCGCTGGACACGCCTTATTCCGGTAAGCCGGACGGGCTGGCCGCCGACGCCAAAACGGCAAAATCCCTGGGTTTCACGGGCAAAGTCGCCGCCGACGGCAAACAGGTCAAAGCTATCAACGCCGCTTTTGCCTGATTCGCAAGAGAGAAAGGGAGTATTACCATGAAAAATGTTCTCGGACGGGAATTTCCGGAATATATTGAAGGCTATGGCCAGGTCAAGCCTTTTATCGGCGCCTTCAACAGCTACGGCGACCGGGTGACGGTGCCCGCGAAGCGCCACAGCGTGAAACCTTCGCATCAGACGCCCCCCGGCGAAGAAAAGCTCTGCAAAACCATTGAGGAGGTTTTTGACCGCATCGGGGTCAGGGACGGCATGACCTTCGGCTTCCACCACCATTTGCGCAACGGCGACTATGTGCTGAACCTGGTGATGAAGGCGGCGGCGGAGCGCGGCCTGAAAGATCTGCACGTGGCGGCTTCAGGCATTTTTGCCTGTCACGAGCCGCTGGTCGAGTATATCAAATCCGGCGTCATCACGCAGATTTCGTGCAGCTATATTTCACCCGGACCGGTGGCCAAGGCCATCACGTCCGGCCTTTTGCAAAAACCGGCCATATTCCGCAGCCACGGCGGACGCCCCCGCGCGATTGAAAGCGGCGACATGCATATAGACGTGGCATTTGCCGCTTCGCCCACTTGCGACCCTTATGGCAACATCAACGGCACGCACGGCAAATCCGCCTGCGGCGTGCTGTCCTATATTTTCCCCGACACGGAGTACGCCGACTATGTGGTCGCCGTGACGGACAATCTCGTCGATTACCCCGCGCCGCCGCCCGTGCAGATTACGCAGGACAAGGTGGATTTTGTCCTCGTGGTTGACAGCATCGGCGACCCGGCCGGCATTTCCACGGGTACGACGCGCGTGACGACCGACCCTATCGGGCTGCGCATCGCGGAGTCGGCGGCGACCCTCTTGGATGAAGCCGGCTATATCAAAAACGGCATGTCCCTGCAAACGGGCGCCGGGGGTGCCTCGCTCGCCGTGGCCGCTTTTGTGCGGGAGCGCATGATTGAAAAAGGCGTCGTCGGCGCGTTCGGCGCGGGCGGCATCACCTCCTATTTCGTCCAGATGCTGAAAGAAGGGCTGCTGCGGGCGCTGTTTGACGTGCAGTGTTTTGACCTTGATTCCGTCAAATCGGCCGGGGAAAATCCCGCGCATATGCTGATGGGCGGCTCCCTTTACGGCAACCCGCATAGCCGCGGCGCGGTCGTCAACAACCTTGACATCATGATCCTCGGCGCGACGGAAATAGACCTTGATTTTAACGTCAACGTCGTCACGGGCTCCGACGGGACGATCATGGGCGCTTCGGGCGGGCATAACGACTGTTCGGCCGGCTCGAAAATCGCGATAGTCGTTTCCAATCTGCTCAAAGGCCGGCTCTGCATGGTGCGCGACCGGGTGACGACCGTCACGACACCCGGCGAAACCATCGACGTGCTGGTGACGGACCGCGGCATCGCCATCAATCCGCTGCGCCAGGATTTG
>JAISQG010000014.1 GCA_031274335.1 Gracilibacteraceae bacterium | reverse complement strand
TGGCGCAAATCAGCAGCACCGCCGCCGCCCCCAGGAGGCGGGCTGTGAGAATCTGGTGTTCGTCAATGATGAAATCCTTGCGCAGGACGGGCAAGGATACGGAGGCCGCTATTTCGCGCAAATGAGCGTCACTGCCGAGGAAGTATTCCGGCTCTGTCAGGACGGAGACGGCCGCCGCTCCGCCGGCCTCGTAATCGCGCGCGATGTCCCGGTAAGGGAAATCAGGGGCAATCAGGCCTCGGGACGGGGAGGCGCGTTTCACTTCGCAGATGAACGACATGCCGGGCGCGCGGAGCGCGGCCGCGAACGAGGCCGCCGGAGGTAAATCGCGGCAAAGCTCCCGCAGGCGCTCCGGCGGGAGCAGGGATTTTTCCGACTCCACCCTGGCTGCCGCCGCCGCCGTCAGCGCGGATAAAATGCTCATGCCGCCGCCTCCCGCGTGGCGGCGATGAATTTTTCCAGCTGACGCAGAGCCGCACCGCTGTCGATGAGATCCCGCGCTTTTTGCACGCAATCGCGCAATGTGGAGTTGTTATAAGCCATATAGAGACAAACGGCGGCGTTCAGCAGCACGATATCTCTCCGTGGACCCGGTTCGCCCGCGAGTATTTCGCGCAATATGGCCGCATTTTCCCGCGGCTCACCCCCCACAAGCTCTTCCGGCGCGCAGCGCGCAAAGCCGAATTGCTCCGGCGTGATGAAATAGCTGTTCAGTTTCCGGCCCGCCACCTCGCAAATCGTCGTCGTTCCGGTCAGCGTTATTTCATCCAGCCCGTCGTGCCCGTGCACAACCATAGCCCGCTTGACGCCAAGATTGGCCAGGACGTTGGCCAGCGGTTCCACGAGGTTTTCGTCGTAGACGCCGAGCAGCTGCATATTGGCGCCGGCCGGGTTAGCCAAAGGCCCGAGGATGTTGAAAATCGTGCGCACCCCCAGTTCCCGCCGCACCGGGGCCACATGTTTCATAGCCGCGTGATAAACCTGCGCCAGCATGAAACACATGCCGGTTTTTGCCAGAACAATCTCGCTCTGGCGCGCGTTCAGGTTGATATTGGCCCCCAGCGCTTCCAGCACGTCGGCGCTACCGCATTTGCTGGAGACGCTGCGCCCGCCATGCTTGGCGACCGGCACGCCGCCGGCGGCGGCGACAAAAGCGGAAACCGTGGAAATATTGAACGAAAACAATTCATCTCCGCCTGTGCCGACAATGTCCAGCACATCGCCCTCCGGGTTCAGTTTTTCGCATTTTTCCCGCATGACCGCCGCGCAGGCCGTGATTTCGTCAATCGTTTCATTTTTTTGCCGCATGGCCGTGAGAAAAGCGCCCATTTGCGCGGGCGTCGCGCGCCCTTCCATCATTTCCAGCATCACCTCGCGCGCCTCGGCCAGCGTCAGGTTCTGCCCGTTCAAAATTGTGTAAATGGCTTCCTTGATCATTGCGCCCCCTCCGTTCCGGCGAGAAAATTAGACAGAATCGCCGCTCCGTCCGGCGTCAGAATCGATTCCGGATGAAATTGCAGGCCGTAAATTTCATAATCACGGTGTTTTACACCCATGACTTCACCGTATTCGTCCTCGGCGATCACCAGCAGCTCATCGGGCAGGCTTCCGCGCTCCGCGACAAGCGAGTGATAGCGGCCGGCGCTCAGAATCGGCGGCAGACCGCGGAAAACCGGGCTGCCGTTCGCGATGTGCACGATGCTCTTTTTCCCGTGCAGCAAACGGGCGGCGTAAGTGATCACGGCGCCGAACACCTCGCAAATAGCCTGATGGCCGAGACAAACTCCGAGAATCGGTATCCGGCCCGCGAAATGCCGGATTGCTTCCTCGCAGATGCCGGCAGCGTCCGGGCGGCCCGGCCCGGGCGAAATAATGAGATGGGAGGGTGCGAGCGCCGCCAGATCCTCCGGGCGGAGCGCGTCGTTTTTGGCCACGCGGATATCCGGTTCAAGGCAGCCGACCATCTGATAAAGATTGTAGGTAAAACTATCGTAATTATCGAGCAGCAAAATCATAACGCCCCTCCTTCGCCTGCCTGAACGGCCTCCAGCACTGCCCGTGCTTTGCCGCGGCATTCCTCGTATTCTTTTTCCGGCACGCTTCCTTCGACGATGCCGGCTCCCGCCTGAACGTGGACGACGCCGTCTTTTAAAACAGCCATGCGGATGCCGATGCAGAAATCCATATTGCCTGTGAAATCAATGTAGCCGACCGCGCCGCCATATACGCCGCGCTTCATGCCTTCCAGTTCGTCGATGATTTCACAGGCGCGTTTTTTCGGCGCTCCGGACAATGTGCCGGCCGGCAGGACGGCCGCTATAACGTCAAAGGCGTCACAGCCCTCCGCAAGGCGCCCGGTGACGCGAGAAGCGATGTGGCACACCTGGGAAAGCTTTTTTACGCCGCGGTATTCCCCGACGGCGACGCTGCCGAAACGGCTGATTTTGCCCAAATCATTGCGCCCAAGATCCACGAGCATGTCGTGTTCCGCCAATTCTTTTTCGTCCGCCAGCATTTGAGCCACAAGATCCGCCGTTTCTCGTTCGTCCTCTGTCCGCGGACAGGTGCCGGCCAGAGGATAAGTGCTGACCACGCCGTCCCGGAGCGAGACCAGGGTTTCCGGGGAGGCGCCGGCCAGTTCCAGATCATCAAAGCAGATGTGGAACATATAGGCGGAGGGGTTGTTGGTGCGCAGCACACGGTAAGCGCCCAGGAGGCCGGAGCGGTAAGGGGCGCTGAAGCGGATGGAAGGCACACATTGGAAAATATCCCCTTCCCGAATATAATGCCGCGCTTTTTCCACCGCCGCGCAAAAACTCTCCCGGCTGAATGAAGCGCGAAACCCATACGGTGCAGCGGGGCGGGGCGGGTGGACCGTGACCGGAGGCGGGGGGGCCAGAACGATTTTCTCCATGTCGCGCAAGGTTTCGAGAGCCTTGTCGTAATTTTTTTCCAGTCGATCGGTGCCGATGTTGACGATAAGGAATATTTTTTGGCGAAAATGGTCAAAAGCGATCACTTTATCAAATAGCATGAGGTGAAAATCAGGCAAACCGATTTCGTCCCGCTCCGTCAGTTTCAACTTCGGTTCGCTGCGGCAAAAATATTCGTAAGCGAAATAGCCGACGAATCCTCCGGTAAAAAAAGGCAAATCCGGCAGGCGCGGACTGCGATAGCGCCGGAGAAGTTCCCGCAGCATGCGGCCCGGGTCGCCGGCACGGGATTCGGCGCGGCCGTTTTCTCTGATGAGCGCGCCGTCCGCGGTGCCCGTGGCTTCAAGGATGGGCGCGTAAGCCAAAAATGTGTGCCTCCCCCAGCTTTCGCCATCGGGAGCGCTTTCCAGGATGCAGGCTTTTTGATTGCGGTCGCGGATGGAACGGAATACCTCCAGCGGTGTTTTCAAATCCGCGTACAGTTCCAGCGCGACGGGGACGTGCGTAAATCCGTCCGCCTGTGCCCGCGCTTCGTCCAATGTGGGTGTGAGCATGAGAGCCTCCTTTTTGGGACGCAAAAAACCCGTCCCAGACTAAAATCGTCAAGGACGGGTTCACCCGCGGTGCCACCTTGCTTTGCGCGCCAAGCGCGCACACTCTGCAGAATACTGACATATTCCTCGCAACTGACGTATGCGTCACGTCGCAGAATACTCGAAAGCATGACGCTTTCTTTGACTGCGCCCTCAGCGGTCCATTTGCCGCCCTGCGTTGTGCCGGTTCTCAGCGTTCCCGGCTCTCTGTGACTGCACGTGGCGGCGTTATCTCCGCGTCAACGGTTTAACGATATGAAGTTATTACCATTTTAGCAAAGAAGCAGAGAGCTGTCAATACCTATTATTTTTGTGGGTGCAGATAACAAAAGGTGGCGAAAATGGTTGCTCTGCGGATTTATCCATGGTAATATACGTTTGATCACATATGCGGCAGCAGGAAAAACGGAAGGGAAAAAGAGTGAGCGAAAACGGCAGGAAAGCGGCATGAGCGGACTGTTTTCCCATCTGCTTGAGCCGGCGGATGAAGGCAGGCGCCTCGAGCATATTCTCAAAGCGCGCTTTCATTTCTCGCAAAAACTTTTGCGTCAACTGAAAGACGGCGAGCGCGTCTGGCTGGACGGGCAATTCGTCTGGCTGAACACATACGGCCGGGCCGGTCAGCGGCTGACTGTCGATGTCG
>JAISQG010000001.1 GCA_031274335.1 Gracilibacteraceae bacterium | reverse complement strand
CCCCTTCCGTGCCGGGAACGACGAGAAATTCCACTTCGCCTTTGAAAACCTCGCCGGCCGGCGCGACCACATTCAATAAAAACGGCGTCGCCATAGGTCAGGCCTCCATTTTCCCGGCTTTTTCCACAGCCTCGTCCACGGAGCCGACAAACTGGAAAGCGTCCTCCGGCAAATCGTCGTGCTTCCCGGCGCAAATCTCCTTGAAGCTGCGCACCGTTTCCTTGACGGGAACGTACTTGCCCTTCATGCCCGTGAAAGCCTCCGCCACCGTGAACGGCTGGGAGAGAAAGCGCTGGATGCGCCGCGCCCGGTTGACCAGAATTTTGTCGTCCTCGGACAATTCTTCCATTCCCAGGATGGCGATGATGTCCAGCAGCTCCTTATAGCGCTGCAAAATGCGCTGCACCTCGCGGGCCACGGCGTAATGCTCCTCGCCGACGATGGCCGGCGTCAGAATCTGCGAAGTCGAATCCAGCGGATCCACCGCCGGGTAAATGCCCATTTCCGAAATGGAGCGCGAGAGAACTGTTTTCGCGTCCAAATGCGCGAACGCCGTCGCCGGCGCCGGGTCGGTCAGATCGTCGGCCGGGACGTAAATAGCTTGGACAGACGTGATGGAACCGGCCTTGGTCGAAGTGATGCGCTCCTGCAAATTGCCCATTTCCGTGGCCAGCGTCGGCTGGTAGCCGACGGCGGAAGGCATGCGGCCCAGCAGAGCCGATACCTCGGAGCCGGCTTGCGTGAAGCGGAAAATATTGTCGATGAAAAGCAGCACGTCCTGGCTTTGCTCGTCGCGAAAATATTCCGCGATGCTCAGGCCAGTCAGAGCCACGCGCAAACGCGCCCCCGGCGGTTCGTTCATCTGGCCGAACACCATCGCCATTTTGCTGATGACGCCGGATTCCTTCATTTCGTTCCAGAGGTCGTTGCCCTCGCGCGTGCGCTCGCCGACGCCGGAAAAAACGGAAATGCCGCCGTGCTGCGTGGCGATGTTGTTGATTAATTCCTGGATCAACACGGTCTTGCCCACGCCCGCGCCGCCGAATAAGCCGATTTTGCCGCCTTTGGCATAGGGTCCGAGCAAATCAACGACCTTGATGCCGGTCTCCAGCATCGTGTCCGTTGTTTCCTGATCGACAAATTCCGGCGGCTTGCGGTGGATCGGATAGCGATGGCCCGTGTCGATCGGGGGCAGATTGTCTATCGGCTGGCCCAACACGTTGAACATGCGGCCCAGAGTTTCGTTGCCGACACTGACGCTGATGGGCGCGCCCGTATTCAGGGCCTCCATGCCGCGAACCATGCCGTCCGTGGAGGACATGGCGACGCAGCGCACCGTGTCGTTGCCCAAATGCTGGGCTACTTCGAGCGTCAAATCCAGATGCTTGCCTTCGTCCTGGATGAGGACGGCGCTGTAAATTTCCGGCAAATCATCAGGGTCAAACGACACGTCCACCACCGGACCGGTAATTTGTATAACTTTGCCTTTATTTGACATTTGACATATGAACCCCTTTCAAAGTATCACGGCTATTCAAGCGCTGCCGCGCCGCCGACGATTTCCGTGATTTCTGTTGTGATGGCGGCCTGCCGCGCGCGGTTCATGACCAGCGTCAGCTTTTCAATCATCTCCTTCGCGTTTTCCGTCGCCGAATCCATAGCCGTCATTTTCGCGCCCAGCTCGCTGGCCTTGCTTTCGAGCAGGGCGTTGAACAGCACGCTTTCTATATAGCCCGGCAAAAGCAAATTCAGCAACGCGGCCGGCGAAGGCTCCATGAGGTACTCTCCGCTGCCGCCTTCTTCCGCCGGCTCGACCGGCAGGAGCTTCGTCACGGTCGGCGTTTGGTTCAGGACGGAAACAAAGCGGGCGTAAACAAGGTAAATTTCATCCAAGGCGCCGCTCGCGTAAAAATCAATCAGCTGCGCGGCGATTTGGCGGGCCGCGGAAAAATCCGGGCTGTCGCCCAGGCCGGTAAACTGCGCCATGATGCGCGCGTCCCGGCGGCGAAAATACTCCAACCCTTTTTGCCCCACGACAATCAGCGCGCGCTCCGCCTCGTTTTCCGCCGCCAGCTCTTCGCGGGCGGCGCGGATCAAATTGGTGTTAAACCCGCCGCACAAACCCTTGTCCGAACTGACCAGGAGGTAACCGACGTTTTTGACGGGGCGTTTTTCCAGCAGGGGGTGCGGGAAATCGCCGCCCGAAGCCGCCAGGCGCGAGAGCATGGAGCGCAGGCGCTCGGAATAAGGCCGGGAGGCGAGAACTTTTTCCTGGGCGCGCCGCAACTTGGAAGCGGCCACCATTTTCATCGCTTTCGTGATTTGCTGCATATTGGCGACGCTGCGGATGCGGCGGCGGATATCGCGTACTCCTGCCACTTCACTCACCTACTCTTTCTTTAAGCCAAAAAGCCCTCTTTGAACTCGTTGATGGACGCGCCGATATCGGTCTGCAATTCATCGGAAAGGGCTTTTTCCGCGCGGATTTTATCCATCACGCCGGCCTTGACGGTGTTCATGAAGCGCAACAGCTCTTTTTCAAACTCAGCCATCTTGGCCAGGGGCACGTCGTCGATATAGCCTTTTGTCGCGGCAAAAATGATGATGACCTGATCCTCGACGGCCATCGGGTCATATTGCGCCTGTTTCAGAATTTCCATCGTTTTCTGTCCGCGGTTCAGGCGGGCTTGCGTCGATTTGTCCAAATCGGAGCCGAATTGAGCGAACGCCGCCAGCTCGCGGTAAGAGGCGAGATCCAGCCGCAGCTGGCCCGCCACCTGTTTCATGGCCTTGATCTGCGCGCTGCCGCCCACGCGGGAAACCGAGATGCCGACGTTGATCGCGGGCCGGAAGCCGGAGTAAAACAGGTCGGATTCCAGAAAAATCTGGCCGTCCGTGATGGAAATCACATTGGTTGGGATATAGGCGGAAACGTCTCCGGCCTGCGTCTCGATGATCGGCAACGCCGTGAGGGAGCCGCCGCCTTTTTCCGGAGAAAGTTTGGCTGCGCGTTCCAGCAGGCGCGAATGGAGGTAAAAAACATCGCCCGGAAAAGCCTCGCGGCCCGGCGGGCGCCGCAGCAAAAGAGAAAGCTCGCGGTATGCCACGGCCTGTTTGGTCAGGTCGTCGTACACGAGCAGCACATGTTTGCCGTTATCCCGGAAATATTCCCCCATCGCGCAGCCGGAATAAGGCGCGATATAGAGCATGGGGGCCGGCTCCGACGCCGTGGCCATGACGACGATGCTGTATTCCATCGCTCCGGCCTCTTCCAGTTTTTTCACCACTCCGGCCACGGTGGACTGCTTCTGGCCGACGGCCACATAAATGCATATGCAGTCCTGGCCGCGCTGGTTGATGATCGTGTCGATCGCCAGAGCCGTTTTGCCGGTCTGCCGGTCGCCGATGATGAGCTCCCGCTGCCCGCGGCCGATCGGGACCATAGAGTCAATGGACTTCAGGCCCGTCTGCAAAGGCTCATGCACGGATTTGCGATCCACGACGCCGGGGGCCTGCGTTTCAATCGGGCGGTATTCCGCCGCCTTGATTTCCCCTTTGCCGTCGATCGGCTGGCCCAGCACGTTGACGACGCGCCCGATGAGGGCGTCGCCCACCGGCACCTCCACGATGCGGCCCGTGCTTTTCACCTGGTCGCCTTCCCGGATCCCTTCAAAGGGGCCGAGAATCACGCAGCCGATGTTGTCCTCCTCCAGGTTCATGACCATGCCGAAAATGCCGCCGGGGAATTCCAGCAATTCACCCATCATGGCGTTTTCCAAGCCATAAACGCGGGCGATGCCGTCGCTCACCTGAATGACGGCGCCGACATCCACTACTTCGATGGCGGATTCGTAACGCTCGATTTGCTGTTTTATGATGGAACTTATTTCTTCAGGACGCAAATTCATCCTTTTCGTTCACCTCAATCCTACTTTATAGAGTCAGCGTCAGATCCCGCCGCATCTGGCCCAGCCGGGACGCGAGGGAACCGTCCATGACCCGGTCGCCTATTTTCAGCTTGGCTCCGCCGATCAAATCCGGATCCACGCGGGACAGCAGCCGAGCGTTCTTCCCGGTCAGCTTCCGCACGACCGCTTTCAGGCCCCGGCGCTGGGCGGCGTTCAGGTCGGCGGCGCTGGTCACCGTCGCTTCCACCACCTGGTTTTTTTCGTCCGCCATGCGCGAAAACTCCCGCTGAATGGACGGGAGGATGCCCTGTCGCCGGCGGTCGAGCAGCAGATAAAAAAACTGCCGCGTCAGTTGCCGGATTTTCGTGCCGAAAATTTGCTCCAGCACCGCCCGTTTTTCCGCCGCCTCGACGCGGGGGTGTCCGAGCATATGCCTCAGATCCGGGCTGGCTTGCAAAATATCGGTTATTTCCCGCAATTCCCGGTCGGTCGCGTCCAGGGCTCCGGCTTCCGCGGCCAACTCAAACAGTGCCCGCGCGTATCGGCGGGCCAGTGCTCCGTCTAGCATGGGCGGCTGTCTCCTATTTCCTGAATAAACTGATCCACCAGTTCGGCCTGGCCGCTCAAATCCAGCTTGGCGCGCAACAGTTTTTCGGCCACCGCGATGGAGAGATCCGCCACCTGGGCTTTGACCTCGGCCACCGCTTTTTCCCGTTCCCGCTCAATTTCCGCCAGGGCGGATTTTTTGAGCTTCTCCGTTTCGCGGCGCGCCTCGTCCACTATTTCCGCGGCACGCTGCTCGCTGGTTTTCGTGGCTTTTTCGATAACGGCCTGCGCTTCCTGCCGGGCGTTGCGCATTTCTTCCTGATATTCCTGCCGGATGCGCTCCGCTTCCTGGCGTTCCGCCTCGGCCTGGGCCAGGTTTTCCTGAATGAACAGGCGGCGTTTTTCCATCATGCCCATGAGCGGTTTCCAGGCAAATTTTGCCAGCACCCAGACAAGAATGAGGAACGAAATTATTTGCGCCGGCAAGGTCAAATCGAATGCAATGGGATTCAAATAATCCCCTCCTTATTAGAAAGAGTCAGGGGGACGCCGCCTCGGCGTCCCGTCGCGGAGCAGGGGTTTAACTCATGCGTCTGCCTCGTTGCAACATCACTGCCTGACGCCAGCCAGTTGCCTCGTTGTCTCATCACTGCCGCGCTATTGTCACCACACATCAGTTACTTGCGCGGCAGTGTGAGACTGCCGAT
>JAISQG010000262.1 GCA_031274335.1 Gracilibacteraceae bacterium | reverse complement strand
TAGAAGGGCGGCTCACATGACAAATATCACGGTGGAATTCGTGCTGCAACAGCTGCTTAACGGCATATCTCTCGGCAGCATTTACGCTCTCATCGCACTCGGCTACACGATGGTCTACGGCATAATCCAGCTTATCAACTTCGCCCACGGGGATGTAATGATGGTGGGGGCATATGCGGGCTGGTACTGCACGGCTGTGTTACATATGCCTTTTTGGCCCGCTCTCCTGGCGGCCATGCTGGTTTGCGCCGTCCTCGGCGTGATCATAGAGCGCGTGGCCTACAAACCCTTGCGCAAATCCACCCGCCTGGCGGCTCTCATAACGGCGATCGGTATCTCGTTTTTTCTTGAATACGGCATGATGTTCCTCGTTTCACCGCAGACGCGGACGTTCCCGCCTGTGTTCCCCCAGACGATTTATCATTTCGGTCCGCTGACCGTCAAATACGGGGACATTGTTATCATCGCCGTAACGGTCATCCTCATGGCCCTCCTGAATATTATCGTCAAATACACGCGCATCGGCAAAGCCATGCGCGCGGTTTCGTTTGATAAGGAAGCAGCAGCTCTCATGGGAATTGACGTCAACAATGTCATATCCGCCACTTTTGCCATCGGTTCCGCGCTGGCGGCGGCGGCCGGCGTCCTGATCGGCGTCTACTACAACTCCATCGGCCCGCTCATGGGCATTATGCCCGGCCTCAAAGCCTTTGTCGCCGCGGTGCTCGGCGGCATAGGCATCATACCCGGCGCCATGCTCGGCGGGCTGGCGCTGGGCCTGACGGAAGTTTTTGTCAGCGCGATCGGATTTTCGACCTGGCGGGACGCGGGAGCTTTTCTCATCCTGATTATCGTCCTGATCGTGAAACCGACGGGCCTTTTGGGCAAAAACACGCGCGAGAAAGTGTAGGTGGTAGCGGAATGAAACACAGAAAAGTTCTGATCTGGCTGCTGGCGGCCGCCGCTTTTTACGCGCTGGTCGTCGCCTTGTCCCAGGTGGGCGTCATATCCAGCTTTGCCCTTTTGACGATGATCCAGATCTGCATATATATCATCATGGCGCTCGGCTTGAATCTGATTACCGGATTTACAGGCCAGCTTTCGATCGGCCACGCGGGTTTTATGTCCATCGGTGCTTACGCGGCGGGCTTTCTCGCGGTCAACGGGGGCAAGCAGGTTTCGGCCGCTCTCACGGCGCAGTTTGGCGCCGGAGCTGTCACGGACGCGATCTATTATGCTTTCATCCTCCTCACTTTGGCGGCCGGGGCGCTCACCGCCGCGTTGTTCGGCTTACTGCTCGGACTGCCTACGCTGCGCCTGCGCGGAGATTATCTTGCGATTGCCACGATCGGTTTCGGAGAAATAGTGCGCATCATCCTGTTGAACACAAAAGCGGTCGGCGGCGCCTCCGGTCTGCCCGTGAAGCAATCCGTGGGCTGGACGACAGCGTATTGGCTCATGTTGCTTTCTGTGGTATTAATTTATAATTTTATAAATTCTTCCCACGGACGCGCCTGTATTTCCATCCGGGAGAACGAAATCGCGGCGGAGACGATGGGGATCAACACGACGAAGTACAAAGTCATGGCTTTTGCACTCGGCGCCTGTTTTGCCGGGCTGGCGGGTGGTATTTACGCCAACCATATGTATCTTATCTACCCCAACACCTTCAATTTTCTCAAATCGTTTGAAATTCTCGTCATGGTCGTGCTGGGCGGGCTGGGCAGCATCACGGGTTGCATCCTCGGTGCCGTGGTTATGACGGTTATGAACAACGCCCTGGCTGCTTTTCCCGAAATACGCATGATCGTGATATCCGTTCTGCTCGTCGTAATGATGATTTTCCGTCCGAACGGGCTGATGGGCACGACGGAGCTGCGTCTACCGTTCCGGCGCTCGGCTCGGGCAAAGGGGGACGATGCGCATGTCTGAAAAAGAATTTTTGCGGATTGCAAACCTGTCCCAGTCCTTCAGCGGGCTGAAAGCGGTCGCCAATTTCTCCATGCTGATGGAGGAGGGGGAACTCGTGGGACTGATCGGGCCGAACGGTGCCGGGAAAACGACAGTGTTCAATTTGCTGACCGGCATTTATGTGCCGACGGAGGGCGACATCCTGTTCCTGGGTGAGAAACTAAACGGCCTGCCGGCTTTTAAGGTCGCGCAGCGCGGCATCGCGCGCACATTCCAAAATATCCGGCTTTTTGCCGATTTAAGCGTTGCGGACAATGTGAAGATCGCTTACCATCAGCATGTGACACACACGGCGCTCAGTTCCATGCTGCGGTTGCCCGGTCATTTTCAAAGCGAAAGAATCATGCGGGACAAGGCGATGGAACTGCTCAAGGTGTTTCAGCTGGAGGACAAAGCGGAGGAGCAGGCCAAAAATCTGCCTTACGGGCAGCAGCGCCGGCTGGAAATAGCGCGGGCTATGGCGACGGAGCCGAAGCTCCTTTTGCTCGATGAGCCGGCGGCCGGCATGAATCCACAGGAGACGCAGGATTTGATGGAGCTCATTCGCTGGCTGCGCGAAACATACAAACTGACGATTTTGCTGATTGAACACGATATGTCCCTCGTCATGGGGGTGTGCGAAAGGATTTATGTGCTGGAATACGGGATGCTGATCACGGCCGGCACGCCGGAGGAAGTGCGAAACGACCCGCGCGTGATCGAGGC
>JAISQG010000208.1 GCA_031274335.1 Gracilibacteraceae bacterium | reverse complement strand
CTCTGCAAATTTTGTGACCGTAAAATCGGCGGCGTAAACGAGGAGATCCGCCCCGGGGTGGCGAAAACCCTGATTCGCCCTGAGGAAGCGCCAGACTGCGTGGCGCGCGCTTTGGAGCTTTGCCCGGAGATCACGGTCGTCGGCATCGCCGGGCCAGGCGACACATTAGCGACAGACCACGCTTTGCGCGCTTTTCGCGCCGTGCGCCGGCGCTTCAGCGACCTTATTTTCTGCCTGAGCACCAACGGGCTCCTGCTACCGGAAAAAATCAGTGAAGTTGTGGCAGCGGGCGTCAGCACGCTTACAGTCACCGTCAACGCCGTCGATCCGGATATTCTGAGCGAAATCAACGGCGGCGTTTATTACCGGGGGAAATTCTATGGCGGCGCGGAAGGCGGAATGCTGCTCATCAGCAAGCAAATAGAAGGGATCCGGCTGGCGGCCGAAGCGGGTCTCGTGGTCAAGGTTAATACGGTGCTGATTCCACGCGTCAACGGCCGGCATATTGAAGACATCGCCAAAATGGCGGGGGAGAACGGCGCCGGCATTTACAACATCATTCCCTTGATCCCGCAGCATCTTTTCCGGGAGGAAGAGGAGCCGGGCTGCGAGGAAATAGACTGCGCCCGAGGCCTGGCGGAAAAATATGTTCCTGTGTTCCGGCATTGCCGGCATTGTCGCGCTGATGCGGCGGGACTGCTGGGCGGCGCGGATTTCGGGGAGCGGCTTTATCAAAACCGCGTCGCGGATACGTTTTCCCACGGGTAGAAACGTATGCCGGCCCTAACCCGGCGTCCGGGCCAGCAGTCGGAGCGCGCGCCGTATCTGCTCTTCCGGGGCCAGCGCCGCGTCCTCGCTCAGGATCCTGTTCAGGGCTTGCCGGGCCTCCGGCCGCGCGAACCCAAGCGCCAAAAGGGACTCCATTGCTTCGTCCCCGCCTCCCGCAGACGCGGGATCCCCGTCGCCGCCGCCAAACACCTCGTCTTTCAGCCGGCCTTTGAGCTCCAGAATGATCCGTTGCGCCGTTTTTTGCCCGATTCCCGGCGCTCGCGTCAGCAACCGCGCGTCCTCCTCCGCGATAGCCTTTTTTACTTCCGCGCCGGTAAAAACAGAAAGAACACCCAGGGCCGCTTTGGGCCCGACTCCGGAAACGCCGAGCAGAAGGCGGAACAAAGCCTTGTCCTCCCCGGCGGCAAAGCCGTAAAGCGATATGTCGTCCTCCCGCACCAGCATCACGGTATGCAAAATCGTTTCCGCCCCCGCGTTCAGACGGGAGGCCAGCCGCGCCGGCACGCCGATTTCAAAACCCACCCCGCCGACGGACAAGATCACCTGTTCCGCCGTGACAGCCTCAACACGGCCTTTGAGGAAGCCTATCACCTTTCACCCTCCATTCGACGCAATCCGCATAGTCTGTTCGCCGCCGTCATTCCGTTAATGCGCTAACCGGCGGCTGTGAGCGTGGCAGATGGCCACGGCGAGCGCGTCCGCCGCGTCATCGGGCCTGGGCGTTTCCTTCAGGGACAAAAGCGCCCGCACCATGAATTGGATCTGCTGCTTATCCGCCCGGCCGTACCCAACCACAGCCTGTTTGACTTGAAGCGGGGTGTACTCATAAACCGGAATCTCCCGCCTGGCCGCCGCCAGAAGCGCCACTCCCCGCGCCTGGCCCACGGTGATGGCCGTCGTCGTGTTGCGGCCCATAAACAATTCCTCCACGGCCGCTTCCTCCGGCTGGTACAAGCCCGCGCACGCCTCCACTTCTGTGAAAAGCGCGAGCAGCCGCCGCTCCATTGGCAGTTCCGGAGCGGTGCGCCAAACTCCATAAGCCAGGGCGCTTAAACGGCCGGCTTGGGCGTCGATCAAGCCAAAGCCCATAATGGCCGTTCCGGGGTCGATGCCTAAAATGCGCATCCCGGCCTACAATTCATCCGGATTCAGAGCATCCGCGAGTTCAAAATTTGTGTATACATTTTGCGCGTCATCGTGTTCGTCCAGGGCATCTATGAGCTTGATGATTTTTTTGGCCTGCTCGACATCGTCAATCTCCACCTTGTTCGCCGGGACGAGATTTAAAACGGCCTGCTCCGGCTTCAGCCCCGCCCGCAGCAGCGCCGCCCGCGTCGCCTCCAATTCCGCGGCCTCCGTAAACACTTCAAAGCCGTCCTCATCCGCTTCCACTTCCTCCGCACCCGCTTCGAGCGCCAGGAGCAGGAAATCGTCCTCGCTCAAATCGCAGTCCGCGCGGGAAATCGTTATTTGCCCCTTTTCGCGGAACATCCAGCCGACGCAGCCCGTTTCTCCCAGATTTCCACCATTTTTGGTAAAAATATGACGCACTTCCGCCGCCGTGCGGTTGCGGTTGTCGGTCAGGATATCCACCATCACGGCCACTCCGCCCGCGGCATAGCCTTCATAGCGCAATTCTTCGTAAACGGTGCCCTCGCCGCCGCCCACCCCTTTTTGAATGGCGCGTTGGATGTTATCTCCCGGCAAATTGGCTGCTTTCGCGTTTTCAATCGCTATTTTCAGGCGAAAATTTCCGTTCGGATCCCCGCCACCTGTTTTGGCCGCCACCATGATCTCGCGCGCCATCTTGGTGAAAACACGCCCCTTGGCGGCGTCGGTCCG
>JAISQG010000178.1 GCA_031274335.1 Gracilibacteraceae bacterium | reverse complement strand
AAACGCGTCAATGAATGCGATATTGTTCTCGGAGCATAACGCGACGCGATCGCCTTTGCGCAGGCCCAATACTTCGGCCAGAAACGCGGCCATACTTTCCGCGCGCCGGTTCAGATCGCGGTAAGTGTAGCGGCGTCCTGTATCGAAGTCAAAAACGGCCTCGCTCCGGCCGGAGAATTCCGCCCGGAATTGAGCTATGTCAAAAGCCGTGTCTTGCGCAAACAATCATCTGGCCCCCTTTCATGGCAAATCCGCAGATTCAGGACCGGAGTTCGGCCAGCATCTTGGGCACGACTTCGTACAAATCGCCTATTATAGTATAGTCAGCGGCTTCCGTGATGGGAGCGCCGTCGTTTTTTTCTATGGCCACAATACATTTGCTGTCGCGCACGCCGGACATGTGCTGAATCTGACCGGAGACACCAAGCGTGATATACAATTCCGGAGCGGGTTTTTTCCCGGTGATCCCGATGTAATTTTCCTCCGGCATCCAATGGCGCTCCTCGGCCACAGGCCGTGTGCAGCCCACTTCACCACCCAAAGCCCGCGCCAGTTCTTCCGCCAGTTTCAAATCTTCTTGTTTCGCCACGCCGCGCCCGGCGCAAACGATTACTTTGGCTTCCATGAGGTTGGACGCGCTCCGGTGGGGCCGGAGGTCTATTCTCCTGACCGCGTCGTCACAGGATACCGTGACTTTTTCCACGGATGCGGGCGCGCCCGCCGGTAGCGGCTGGGCTTTGCCGGCTGCCATCGTGGCCAGAAACGGCGCGCTCCCGGTCGTTTCGCCCGCGAGGCAGAGCCCGCCGAAAAGATAGCGTTCTGAATAAAACCCTTCCCGGCGCTCCAATTTCACGCAATCTGAAATCAAACCGGCCTGCAGACGCGCTGCCATGCGGGCGGCGATTTCCTTGGAACGCCGGTCCGCGCCCAGCAAAAGCGCGGCGGGCCGCTCCAGGCGCGCCCGCTCGCACCAATGCGGCACATATGATTCCGGCCGCGACCCTCCCTCATAGAGCAGGACGCGATCCGCACCATGCGCGGCCGCCGCCTCCGCCGTTTCCGCACTGCCGGTCAGACAGGCGATCGTTTCGTCCCCGGCCAGGCTTTTGGCGTGGGCCAGCAATTCTTTCGCCGTTTCCGCTTTGTCGGCCAAAACCCATAATTCCGCCACTTCATCGCCTCCTTTCAGCATATTCCTTCCGCTTTGAGTATACTCACGAGTTCCTTCACGGCATTTTCTCCTTTGAGCAACACGCGTTTGCGGTCCGTTACGGCCCCGAGCAGGCTCTCCTGCTGCGCCGTCGGCCGGATATCCTCCGCTGTCAGTGTCAAATCCGCCATAGCATACTGTTCCGTGGGTTTCTTGCCCGCGGCCATGATCTGTTTGAGGCCGGGGATACGCGCTTCATTGATGTCCGGCAGCACGGTGACCAACGCGGGCAGGGCGGCCTCCACCACCTCAATTCCTTCCTCCAGTTTGCGTTCCACCCGGAGAATATTGCCTTCCAACTCAATTTTGCTGGCATAAGTCAAGACGGGGATGCCCAGCAATTCGGCCAGGCGGGGGCCTGTCTGCTGCGCGTAATTGTCGCTGGAGCCCTCGCCGCAAACGATCAGGTCATACTCGCCCAGGCGCTTGACCGCGGCCGCCAGGGTCAGCGCCGTGCCCGCCGCGTCCAAAGCGGCTGTTTCCGCCTGGCCGACCCATACGGCACGCGTGGCGCCGCGCGAAAGAACATCTTTCAGCGAAGCCGCGACTTCCGGGCCGCCGACGGTGAGGGCGGCGACCTCTCCGCCCTGAGCTTCGACCAATTGAACGCCGCACTCAATGGCGTTGCGGTCATATGGGCTTATGCGATATTGGGCACGGTTTTTGAGTATGGCCCGCGTACCTTCGTCAACGCGGATATCCGCCTCGTCCAGCGTCCATTTGTAACAGGCGATAATTTTCAAACTTCTCATCTCCTGATCAATCATCTTAATAATTGGCCGGCTATGACCACGCGTTGAATTTGGTTGGTCCCTTCAAAGATTTGCATGATCTTGGCGTCCCGCATCAGTTTTTCGATCGGATAATCACGGCTGTAGCCATATCCTCCGAATATTTGCACCGCGTCGGTGGTGACTTTCATCGCCGTGTCTCCGGCGAAAGTTTTCGCCATCGCCGCTTCTTTACTAAAAGGCTGTCCGGCATCCTGCAGATACGCGGCGCGGCGGACAAGCCAGCGAGCGGCTTCAGTCTGGATCGCCATATCCGCCAGCATGAACTGAATGGCCTGGTTCGCCGCGATGGGTTTGCCGAATTGCTTGCGCTCATTGACATAAACAACGCAGGCATCCAGCGCGGCCTGGCAGATGCCGACCGCCTGAGCGCCGACGCTTGGACGGGATTTGTCCAAAGTCAGCATGGCGATTTTGAAACCGTCGCCTTCTTTGCCCAGCAGATGATCAGCCGGTATCCGCACATTCTCAAAAATAACGTCTGTGGTATTGGAAGCGCGGATGCCCATTTTGTTTTCTTCTTTGCCCACAGCAACACCGGCCCGGTCGCGCTCCACGATGAAAGCGCTCAATCCTTTAAGTCCTTTGGCACGGTCCACCGTCGCGAAAACAGTGTACACGCTGGCGACGCCGCCGTTGGTGATGAATGTTTTGCTGCCGTTCAGAACATATTCGTCGCCGTCACGAACGGCCGTGGTGGCCACAGAGCCGGAATCGGAACCCGCGTTCGGTTCGGTCAGGCAGAACGCCCCCATTTTTCCGCCCATGATAAAATCAAAAAAGAGTTTTTTCTGAGCTTCATTGCCGGCAATGACGACCGGATAACAGGAAAGCCCGGTGGCGCCAAGCGTTGTGCCTATACCGGCGCAAGCCTTGGACATTTCCTCTGCGATGACGGCGGTCATAACGGATGACAGACCGGGGCCGCCATGCTCTTCAGGCACCGGCAGGGCATGCAGGCCCAGCTCAACGCCTTTGTTAATCACATCCCAAGGGAATTCACCTGTCTCATCCGCTTTTTTCGCCGCGGGCTTTATGACCGTTTCGGCGAATTCCCGGACGCTCTGAATCATCAATTGCTCTTCCTGTGTTAAAGTCATATCATACATTTTTTTTGCCTCCGTTTTATTAAAAATCATCCGGGAAAATATTGCCTTGCGCGATGGCCTGCGCTTTGAGCTCCTCGCGGAAATCAGGGTGAGCGATATTGATGATGGCCTTGATGCGCTCCTTAATGCTGCGGCAATAGACGTCGGCGACGCCCCATTCCGTGACAAGGTACATCACCTCATAGCGCGGCGTGCTGACGATGGAGCCTTCCGGCAGTTTGGCCACAATGTTGGAATGTCTCCGGCCTTCCTTGTCGGTGCGGGTGGAGCGCAGCGCCACGAACGAACGTCCGTTCTTCGCCTTGGCCGAACCGCGCACAAAGTCAATCTGGCCCCCCATCGCGGAATACTGGCTGACGCCGATGGCTTCCGAGCAAAGCTGTCCCGTGATGTCCGTCATCAACGTCGCGTTGATGGAAACAAAGTTCTCCTGCTGCGCGATTGAGGCCGGTTCCAAAACATCCCAGCAATCACTGAAGGATACTATCGGGTTGGTAAAGCTTTCGTAGAGGCGTTGATTGCCGAATGCGCCCGCGACCGTGACTTTTTTCGCCACGCCGCAATCAATGAGATCCACCATGCAATTGGTCATGATTTCGCTGCGAAGATTGATGCTGTTCATTTCTTTTAGGCCCAGGCCGATGGA
>JAISQG010000176.1 GCA_031274335.1 Gracilibacteraceae bacterium | reverse complement strand
ATTTGCTGGAGGCCATCCGGCTGCGTGAAGGAGCCAATGCGGAGAAATGGCAAGATTCCTTGGCATAAGCAATGCCGCAGTCAGCCAGGTGGCCAAAAAATTGACCAAAAAGGCGCTCATAGACACCTACCGGACGGCGGACAATCAAAGGGAGGTATTTTTCCGGCTCACCGCATTGGGTAAAAAAGCCTGCGATGGGCATATAAAGCACCACGGGAAAATATATGCTAATTTTCTTGATTATTATGCAAAACTTGACAAAAAAGAAATCGAGGTAATTGTGCGTTTTTTGGATGAAGCAGAGCGGTTGATGCCGGATAAAAAACAGGAATCTGAACACAAAGAAAAGTAGGAGGTGTCCGTATGATATATATCGGCGGCACTATAGTAGCTCTTTGGTTTATAGGCGGAATTTATCGCCATGTACGCGGACTGGGAAAAATCATCGTCGTCATCGATGATAATTGCACGGGATGCAAAGCTTGTTTGAAAAAATGCCGTTATAATGTACTGGAGCCGGAAAACGAAGAAAAAGGAGCGCGCGTCATCGTAAAGAAACCTCTCAAATGTAATGCCTGCGGCGACTGCTTGAGCGCGTGTAAGTTTAATGCTTTGAAAATAATAGAAAAATGAAACTTTATGAGTCCGGCGAAAAATATCTTAAAGCCATATAATTATATTGACTGAATTCAATCGTTATGATATACTCTTGTTCAAGCCAACAGTGTTGGTTTTTGGACATTCCTTCCTAACATTACGAGGAGACGCTACGATGCCAAGGATTACAAAACCGGTGGAAGAACGGCGGCAGGAAATTATTGATACTGCCCGCCGGCTTTTCGTTGCCAACGGGTTTGAAAAAACACAGGTCGCGGACATCTCCAAGAGCATGAATGTGGCCCACGGGTTGATCTATCATTATTTTAAGTCCAAAACGGATATTCTGTTCGCCGTAATCGATGAAATGGTGATTGAGGAAACCGAGGATATCAGGCAGTCGCTGTACAGCAATCCCGGCTCCGCGCTCGACGGCTTGAAACAGCTGCTGCTCAACTCCAGGCGTTATGACCGCATGATTCCCCAAATTATGAGCAATACCGCCGTTAAAGAATATTGTGAAAACAAGATGACGGTATCCGCCCTGCCGCAGCTGCTCTCTCTCATTGAACGCGGCAATATTGACGGTTCCTGGCACTGCGAGTACCCGAGAGAAACGGCCATATTCATATTACGGGGCATGAGCGGAGTTATCAGCAGCCTGCCGCCGTCAGGTTTAGAAGTTTTCCTAAATCATGAGTTTGGGAAAATTATTTTTCGCATCCTGGGAGTAGAATCATTGCCGCCGTAAAACCAAGCTAAGAAACACTGAAGCAGGGGGATTTGCGCCAATTGATTGACTGAAATCAATCAATTTTTCGTTCATGAATCAGGGCTCATAACCAGAGACATTCCGCATGAATTGTGAGGTCAGAAAAATGGGGTTAACCAAACTAATCCTCAGGCGGCCTGTATCCGCCGTTATCGTTATATTGGGACTCGCCGTATTTGGGCTGATGTCCATTTTCTCTTTGCCGATGGAACTGACTCCCGCCATAGAAATGCCCATGCTGGTCGTCAGCACCGTCTATCCGAACGCCGCGCCGCAGGATGTGGAAAAACTGGTCACCCGCGAGATTGAGGGCGCCGCCGCCTCCCTGAGCGGCGTCAAGGGGATTTCCTCCATGTCCAGCGAAAACTTTTCCCTCATTATGCTGGAGTATGAATACGGCACGAATATGGACATCGCCTATCCGGATCTGAAGGAGCGGCTGGACGGAATCGTGAACGACCTGCCGGCTGCGGCGATGACCCCGGTGGTGATGGAGATCGACATGAACGCGATGATGGGGGCGCTGACCCTGTCCGTCACCTCCGACAACCGGGAGAATATGCGTTACTATGTCGAGGAGGAAATAGTCCCGGCCTTCCTCAAACTGTCGTCGGTGGCCGATGTCAGCATTTCGGGCGGGCGGGAGGAGTACATCCGCGTGGAGCTGCTTGAGGAGCGGATGCAGCAGTACGGCATTGGGACAAGCGATATAGCCGCCGCTTTGGCCGGCGCTGATTTTTCTTTGCCGATCGGCGCTGCGGACCATGGCGATATGTCTCTCTCTGTGCGCGGTCAGGTGGAGGCCGCCTCCGTCCTGGCATTGCAGAATATCCCGCTCGCCGGAGCAGGCGGCGTGATCCGCCTGGCTGATGTGGCGAACATCCATGAAGCCCTAAAAAACGCAGACAGCATCAGCCGTTACAACGGTTTGGACAACATCACTCTCAGCATACAAAAACGCCAGAGCGCCACTGTGACATCCGTCTCCCAAGAAGTGCGCGCCGCCGTCGCTCGGTTGGCCGAGCAGGACCCGGCCATTCAAATCAACATTGCCCAAGACACGAGTGAGATTGTTACGGATTCCCTGCGCTCAGTCGCTATCGCCCTCGTTCTCGGCGTTCTGATAGCCATGCTGATCCTTTATCTGTTCTTTGGCGACATCCGCGCCTCCCTCATCGTCGGCTGTTCCATGCCCATATCCCTGCTGGTTACCTTTATACTCTTGAATCTCATGGGCTTTTCCTTAAACGTGGTCACGATGAGCGCGATGATCATGGGGGTCGGCATGATGGTCGATAACTCCATCGTCGTGCTGGACAGCTGTTTCAAATCGAAGCGCGAGGGCGGCGACTTCCGCACGGCGGCCGTGGACGGCACGAAATTCGTCCTCATGTCCATCCTCGGCTCCACACTGACCACCGTGGTAGTATTCCTGCCCCTGGCGGTGATCCAGGGTATGAGCGGCCAGATGTTCAAACCGCTCGGGTTCACGATCATTTTCGCCATGACCGCGTCCTTCATCTCAGCCATCACTCTGGTTCCGCTCTTTTTCACTCGCTATCGGCCGGCCGAAAACAAGGAAGCTCGGCTGTCCCGCCTGCTGGCGCGCGTGGAACAGGCTTACGGCCGTTTGCTGCGCGTTTTGCTCCGACGCAAAAAAACCGTCCTCCTGGTCTCGGTCGGGGTTGTCGCTTTTTCCTTGGCGCTGGCTACCCAGATTGAAGTAGAACTGATGCCGGCCATTGATGAGGGCACTGTTCTCTTGGAGGTGGATATGCGCCCGGGCAGCAAACTGGAGAAAATTGACGCCGTCATGGCGGTTCTCGAAAATCTTGCCGCTCACCATCCCGATGTGGAAAGCTACTCCCTGACCGGCGGCGGCAGCGCGACCGATCTAATGGCGATTGCCGGCGGTGGCGGCAGCGGCTCTTTGTATCTATATCTGGCCGAAGACCGGGAGATGAGTACAGCCGAGATGGTCGATTTTTTGCGCCAAGAGGTGCGGGGGCTGCCTGACTGCGAGATCAATATTTCCTCCGTGAGTTCACAGAACGTCATGGGGGCCGCGGTTGCGGAAATAAACCTCCGTGGCGGCGATCTGGCCCGGTTGCATGAAGCCGCGATGCCCATTCTGGCGATGATGGAGGGGCGCCCGGATCTGACGCGAGTCAACTCCGATATAGAAGGCGGATCCCCCGAGCTGGAAATCGCCGTGGATCCTCTGCGCGCCGCAGCACACGGCTTCACCCCTCAGCAAATACTGGCGACAGCGTATACCGCCGTCAGCGGCCAGGAGTCGATCACCATTCGGCAGGATGAGCAAAAGTTCGCGGTCTGGTTGGAATACCCTGCGGAAAAATACAATTCGGTCAGCGATTTGGCCGATATGCTTCTCGTCTCGCCATCAGGCGTGGCAGTGCCGCTGACGGAAGTGGCGGATTTTCGTTTTGCCGACAGTCCCATGAGCATCGCCCGTGACGACAGTCAGTACAATGTGACGATCTCAGGCACGCCGGCCCACGCCGCTCGGTTCACCGCCCCAGGCGAAATTGCCGGCCTCGTGGCCGGCATGCCGCTGCCCGCGGGTGTCGAAATAGCGCCGGCGGCACAGGATGAGATGATGGCTGAGGAATTCACGTCCCTTGGCATGGCGATCGCTGTGGCAGTTCTGCTGGTTTTCATGGTCATGGCCATCCAGTTTGAGTCCCCCACTTTTTCCCTGATGGTCATGATCTGCATCCCATTCAGCATGATCGGTTCGTTCTCTTTCCTGTTTTTGACAGGCAGCACCCTCAGCATGGCTTCGATTCTGGGCTTTCTCATCCTCGTCGGCACAGTGGTGAACAGCGGGATTCTGTTCGTGAATACCACCGACATCTATCGCCGTGAGCAGGGCATGGAGGTGGCCGACGCACTCGTAGCGGCTGGTCAGACCCGGCTTCGCCCGATTCTCATGACCACGTTGACCACAGGACTGGCTATGCTGCCCATGGCGTTGGGGATAGGCAGCGGTACGGAAACGATGCAGGGGCTGGCGGTCGTCGTCATCGGCGGGCTCTTTGCCTCGACCTTGCTCAGTTTGCTCCTGTTGCCGACGTATTACTTGATTTTGGAGCGGGCACCCTGGAAAAAATTAAAGGAAGTGCAAGAATGAAAAAGCGAAACATCATAATCGGCGTGGCCGCTGTCGCCGTGCTCGTCATCATCATCGCCGTATTTAGGGGCTTAATCGCCGGGTCGGAACCGGCTGTCGACCATGGCGAAATAATCGTGGAAACCACGGCCCCCACCCGGGGCGACATCAGCGTCATCGGGGAATACATCGGCAGCTTGGCTTACGCCGAGTCGGTTTATGTGTACCCGAAAACAGGCGGGATGGTAACTGCCACTTATTTCCAACCGGGTGACACGGTGCGCCGGGGCGACGTGCTATTGTCGATTGAGGCGGAAGAGCTGGCGATGCAGGCCGCCCAGGCCCAGGCCGCTTACCTGGCCGCCGTCAACGGCGCGGAGCAGGCGATCGTCCAACTCGAGACGGCGCTGGCCGCGGCGGAGATGGTGAAAAACGACACCCAGACCAATTTAGCTCGGATGCAGCAGCTCTATGAGGCAGGCGCTGTGGCCGCCGGCGAGCTGGAGCAAATGCAAACCGGGTATGATAACGCGCTCCTCCAATATGAGGCCGCCCGCGCGAGTTATGAATTGACAGTGGGGCAAGGAGCCGGCACAAACGGGGCGGCGGCGAACGCCCAGGTGGCCATGGCCCGCGAGGCTTTGAATGCGGCGGAAACGCAGTTGGCCTACGCGCAGGTGACTGCGCCGATGGACGGGATCGTGGATCGCAAGCTGGTCGGCGTATATGACATGGCCTCGCCGCAGAGCTGCGCTTATGTGATAACAAACCACGAGAGTATGCGGGTCAGTTTTCAGGTGCCGGCGCGCAGTGTGGAGGCCTTGCATGAGGGCGACGCCGTCACGGTGCTGTGGAGCGGCAATGCCGGCGTGGGCAGGATTGTGGAGATTGCCGCGGCCATCGATCCGGCCGGCGGCCTATTCGATGTAAAAGCCGTCATTGCCGGGGCTGACGGTCTCTACGCCGGTTCGAGCGTAAAGGTTCGCGCAACGTCCCGGCAGGCGAAAAACGCACTGCTCATCCCTTTGGACTGTCTTTACTACGAGGATGGCGTCCCCTGCGTCTATCTGCTGAAAGAAGGAAAAGCACTGAAGACCGGAGTGGAAGTGGGCGTATTCAACGAAAAGACAGCGGAAATCATCTCCGGCCTCTCTTTGTCGGATCAAATCATCGCTACTTGGCATCCCAGCCTTGCTGACGGCACGAATGTCAAGACAACCGCTGAAGCCGAGAATTGATAAAGACTGTTCGCGACGGAGGCTTTGCATTTTTCCGGGCCAGGTGCTATAATGGAGAAAATGAGCGAGGCAGGAGGAAAACAAAGCATGGACAATCCAACGGTGACGATTGAAATGGAGAACGGCGAGGTGATGAAAGCGGAGCTTTTTCCGGATGTCGCTCCCGTTACCGTGCGCAACTTCATGGACCTGGCGCGCAAAGGCTTTTATGACGGCCTGATTTTTCATCGCGTCATTCCCGGCTTCATGATTCAGGGCGGCTGTCCGCAGGGTCAGGGCACCGGCGGGCCGGGTTACCAAATCAAGGGGGAGTTTGCCCAAAACGGCGTGCCAAACGAAATCCAGCACGCGAAAGGCGTACTGTCCATGGCGCGCGGCGCCCATCCCGATTCCGCCGGCTCGCAATTTTTCATCATGGTAAGTTCCGCGCCTCATCTTGACGGCGCTTATGCCGCGTTTGGCCGGCTCGTGGCCGGGCAGGATGTCGCTGACCGGATTGTGATGGCGGAGCGGGATTATAGCGACAGGCCGCTGCAACCGCAAAAAATAAAAAAAGTCACCGTCCAGAGCGCGGAAAGCGTTTGAATCCAATAATTCCCAATAATTTCTCTCAGAAAGACTTGCGCTCGGCGCGGTTTTCTGTTAGTATACACTAGTATTCCGTCTCTGAGGCGGGGTGCGGGTAAAATATCGCCGCTTTAATGGAGGAGCAAATGCCGGTTAAAGTTGAGAAAATTGGCGCTAACCAGGTGGAAATGGAAATCACGGTTCCAGCGGAAATTTTCAGAAACCAATTGAAAAAAACAGCGAAGAAAGTCGCCGGGAAGGTCAGCATACCGGGTTTTCGCAAGGGGAAGGCGCCGCTTAATGTCCTGGAGTCCCGTTTGGGCCGGGAATATATGTGGGGCGAAGCCGCGGATGAAATCATGGGGGCGGAATACTCCAGCGCTGTGGCCGAAAGTGGGATTTTGCCCGTTTCTCAGCCGGAGGCCGATATAGTGCAGCTTGAAGCGGGCAAAGAATTCATTTACAAGGTGAAGGTGTTCGTCAAGCCGGAAATAGAGCTGGGCGAATACAAAGACCTCGGCGTGGAAAAAACGGAAACCCTGATCACGGACGAGCAGGTGGAGGAAGAGCTGAAACGGCGTCAGCGCATGCACTCCAAACTGATCAATGTCGAACAGGGCAATGTCGAGGACGGAGACGCCGCGACGATTGATTACTCCGGCAGCGTTGACGGGGAGCTTTTTGAAGGAGGCACGGCCGAGGGCCGTGACCTGAAGATCGGATCGGGTTCCTTTATCCCGGGTTTTGAAGAACAGGTGACGGGCATGGCTATCGGCGAGGTAAAAGACATAACGGTCAGCTTTCCCGAAAAATACCACAGCGAACATCTGGCCGGCAAGGAAGCGGTGTTCCGCGTCAAGGTGCGCGGGATCAAGCGGACAGAGCTTTTGCCGCTGGACGATGAGTTTGTCAAAGATGTGAGTGAGTTTGACACTTTGGAAGAATATAAAGAGGATTTGCGCCGCACGCTGCAGGAAAACGCCGAAGAAGGCAGTCTGCAAACGTGGCGGGGGCAGATTCTGCAAAAGGCCCTTGATAATGCGGCGCTGCCGGACATTCCGCCAAGCATGATCGAATTCAAAATAGACGAAATGCTCAGTGAATTAGCGGCGAAGATGCGCGAGCAGGGTTTTTCATTAGAACAGTATTGTGCTCACACTGGGACGACCGACGAAGCGTTGCGTGAGCAATACAGAGAGCCGGCGGCCCGGACCGTTAAGATGGATTTGTTTCTGGAGGCGGTTGCCGCGCGCGAAGAAATCAAACTGAGTAAGAGGGATCTGGACGCCAGCCTGGCGGAAACGGCCAGGCGGTACAACCTGGAGACAGAAGAAGTGCAAAATGCTCTTTTGCAGCAGGGAGAGTTGGAGAGGTATCTGAACGGGCTTTTAGCCGAAAAAACCATCAGATTTGTTCTCAGGGCCAACAATTTCCCGGTGCCGGAAGAATTGCCCGATGAGGAAGAAGCCGGGGAGCAGGCGAATGAAACGGGCGCGGTACCGGCGGATGAAACGGGAGCGGCACCGGAAGAACCCGGAACGGGGGCTTCTGAAGGCGAAGACTCCGGCGCGACGGAAGAGGGGTGAAGACATGGCTCAGTTTATTGATGACAAAAATCAGCTGAAATGCTCGTTTTGCGGCAAGACGCAGGAACAGGTCAAAAAGCTTGTGGCGGGACCGGGTGTTTACATTTGCGAGGAATGCATCGCCTTGTGCAATGAAATCATTGATGAAGAAATGCATGATGACATCGAGTTTAATTTCCGCGATGTGCCCAAACCGCGCGAAATCAAGGAAATACTTGACCAATACGTCGTCGGGCAGGAGTTGGCGAAAAAATCATTGTCTGTAGCCGTGTACAATCATTATAAAAGGGTTAACGCCGGCGCGAAAATAGATGATGTCGAGCTGCAAAAATCAAATATTGTCATGCTGGGGCCGACCGGTTCCGGCAAAACCCTGCTGGCGGCCACGCTGGCCAAAATCCTCAATGTGCCTTTTGCCATTGCCGACGCGACCTCGCTCACTGAGGCGGGATATGTGGGGGAGGACGTGGAGAACATCCTTCTCAAACTCATCCAGGCGGCGGATTATGATATCGAACGGGCGGAGCGGGGGATTATTTACATTGACGAAGTGGATAAAATAGCGCGCAAATCCGAAAATCCCTCCATTACGCGGGACGTATCCGGCGAAGGCGTGCAGCAGGCTCTGCTCAAAATCATTGAGGGCACGGTTGCCAGCGTGCCGCCGCAGGGCGGGCGCAAGCATCCGCACCAGGAATTCCTCCAGATTGACACGACAAATGTGCTTTTCATCGTCGGAGGTTCGTTCGGCGGCATTGAAAAAATCATTCAGAGCCGGACGGGCAAAAAGGTTATCGGCTTCGGTGCGGAGGTCAAAGGTCGCTCGGAGCAGAAACTAGGCGAACTCCTGAGGCAGACCCTGCCGGAGGATTTGCTCAAATTCGGCTTGATTCCTGAATTTGTCGGCCGTCTGCCCATAATTGTCAGCTTGGAAGAACTGGATGAGGATTCCCTGATCGAAATCCTGACCCAGCCGCGCAACGCCTTGATCAAGCAATACCAGAAGCTGTTTGAAATCGACGGGGTTTCGCTGGAGTTCAAGGAGGACGCGCTCAGGGCGGTGGCAAAAGAAGCGATTCGCCGCAACACGGGAGCGCGCGGCTTGCGTTCCATCCTGGAGGACATCATGCTGAACGTCATGTACGACATCCCGGAGCGCAAAGACGTGACGAAATGCGTTATCACGAAAGATTCCGTGCTGCAGAAGCTGGAGCCTGAGCTGCTGACAGCGGAAATCGCCCTGCGCAAAGGAGTGCCGGCCTGACTGTATAGCGGTGAGTGAAATGGTTTTACGGGAAACACTGAGTTTATGGCG
>JAISQG010000091.1 GCA_031274335.1 Gracilibacteraceae bacterium | reverse complement strand
TCCTCCGCCACCGAAGCGCCCTGACGCTCCTTATAGGCGAAATACTCGCGCTTGAATTGCAGATATACAATGCGCTTCAGCGTCTCCGCCCGCGTCTCCACCCCTTTGAGGCCGGTGATGCCGTAACCCTGCAGCAATTGATCCATATAATCCAAAGCCATCGGCCAGGAAAAAATAGAGGGCTTCGCTTTGACGAGATGCTCGTCGATTCCGTACTTGGAAGCGGACGGAGAAACACGCTGAAAATACATCCTGATTTTGCGCTCGCTCAGAGGGCAGAGCCGGAAAAATGAAAGCGCGATTTTTTCCCCGCCGCCAAATTCCAGCCATTCCGCCTGTGCCCAGTCATTGGGCAGCACATCCGGGCGCGTGGCCACGACCAGTCCGTTGACATTTTCAGCCAATTCTGTCTGAATATAGTAAACAAGGCGATCCAGAGTCGCCGGCACGCTCATGCGCGCCAAAACTCCGGATCGGTCAAAATTGTCTATGATGATGGTCATTTTGGAATTTTGCGCCAATTCTTTTTTCCAGCGGCGCAGCACCGGCTCCAGATCGTATGTATCCGCCATGTCATAGAAAATATAGGGCAAATTACCATTAAGGCCCGTTCTTTGTCCGAGTGAATAGGCTATGTGCTGCAAAAGAGCGGATTTTCCCGTCCCGACTTCGCCGACAAATACAAAACCACCGCCGGCGCCGGAGGCCAATTGATTTAAAATGGCTTCAATATCCATGCGATAAACGGACTGCATGGAATAAGGGACTAGGTCATGCGGAATGTAGCGATCCAGGATTTCCCGGAAAGCCTTGCTCGAAACAGGCCCCAGCTCTTCCCGGCGCATTTTGCGCAAATAATGAACATCCCGCGCTTCTTCCTCCTGTGCTATATTGTTCCGCTTCAGGCGGAACCAGATCATAGCGCAGACAAGAATCAGGGCCACCGCAGCAATAAGAGTCACACTGAATAGTTTGCCCGTCACGCTTTGCCAGATTTCAATCATTTCCTGTTACAGCTCCTTAACCGTGATGCGCGAGCGCCGCGATAACGGCTACTCCCACCGCGTTGTCCCGGCTCAGTTCCGGCGGCGTCCAATGCAAAACCGCCTCCGGCAGCCGGCGCTTCAGTTCCTCGCGCAAATACATATTGGAGGCCACACCGCCCACAAAAAGCACATCCTTTTTTTCTCCGTCAAGCGCTCGGCGCAGCATTTTAGCCAAGGTGCGGGCTATGCAGCCTTCAACCGCCAGGGCTACGTCCGCAGGCGGCCTCCCGGCTTGCAACAAACGGCGGGCCGCTGATTCCGGGCCGGAAAAGCTCACATCGCAGCCCCTGACCGCCGCCGGTATGAGCGCGGCCGCCTCCGGCGCCGCCGTCCGCGCCAGCCGCTCCAGCGCCGCGCCGGCCGGAAAGGGCAATCCGAGCGCCACGCCGACCCGGTCCACGAACTGCCCGGCATGCAAATCTTCCGCCCGGCCGATAATTTCCGTCTCAAACTCTCCGGCCGCGCGCCGCCGCACCCGCAGCAATTCGGTCGTGCCGCCGGACAAATGCACGGCCAGGAACTCGGTCAGCGCCGGCGCCCCGCCGGCGTATAGACCGGCAGCCAGGTGCCCCTCCTGATGGCTTGTCTCTTTGAGCGGCGTTCCCAGCGCCGCCGCTATGGCCGCCGCGGCGCCGTAGCCGGCTACAAACACCGGCATGTAAGAACCGGGCGCCGGCCGCGGTTTTGTGCTCACGCCCACGGCGGCAATCCGCTTCCATTTGTCCGGCGGCAAGTTCCGCCACAGCAGGGGAAGATTGCGCCCGTGACAAAAATAAGCCTCGGACTGCCTGAGTCCTCGCTCTCCCGGCTTAACTGGCAAGAGAAGGCGTTCATCCCACAGCGGGCGGCCTTCTCCGTCCGTCAGCGCGGCCGACGTTGTATAGGCGCTCGTGTCAATCCCCAGAAACAGCATGTTAATCCTTCGCCGACGGCCCCGGGTTTTCCTCCCGGAGCATCAGTCCGTGCAAGATCCCATTGATAAAGCGGCCTGAATCCTCTCCCCCGAATTTTTTCGCCAACTCGACGATTTCATTGATCGCAACGCGCTGCGGCGTCGCGTCCCAGTAAAACATTTCAAACAGGGCCAGGCGCAGCAGATTGCGATCCACGGCGCTCATGCGCCCGACAGACCAATCTCTGGCCCGGTCAGCCAGAAGGGCGTCAATTTCGGCGCGTACCGCGAGAGTCCCCCTGACCAGATCTTCCGCGAAATTTTTGTTCGCGCCGGCGACCCGGAATTCTTCCAGCCAGGGCGCGAGCTGCTCCGTTATTCCCTCCCCGTCCCCGGTTATATCGATCTGGTAGAGCGTCTGGGCCGCCACCGCCCGCGCCCGCCGGCGGCCGGGCGGGATTTTGATGTCGTCTTCGTCGTCAATGAAATTTTTCACGCGCGTTTCGTTTCTTGCATACGGATGCATATATCGTCCACATCAACGCAACAGCAGGTTTCGACGGCCTTCCTGATGGCCGCGTTTTTCTCCCTGATCAGGCCCGGCGCGGGTTTTTCCTTGGTGCGCAATGTGATTTCGATAAAAAGACCTTTCTCGGTATCCGTAAAGAGCACCTCGCGCAAAACAATCCCCTTGACGCGGTGCCAAAAGCGTTTCACCACGTCATGCAGGGCTTCTTCCTCGATTATGAGGAACCCGTGCGCGCACCCGCGCCGTATTTCATATTTCTTTTTTGCCAAGGGCCGTTTCTGCCGCATCGTCTCACCCCTGCGCGCTGTCTTTGGTTTCCGCCTGCTTAAAAATGATGCCCTGCACATGCACGTTCACTTCTTTGGTCAGGAGGCCGGTCATAATTTCGAGGGCGTTTTTCACCGCCATCTGCACTTTTTCCGCCACGGCCACCAGCGAATGGCCGTATTCGACCGCGAGATACAAATCCACTTTCGCTTCCTGCTCGTTCAATTCGACTTTCACGCCTTTTCCTTTGGCGCCGGCCTTGCTCAGATTAAACATATGGGCTATATCGCTGGCCAGACCGCTCGCGCCGGCCACGCCTTCCACCTCCGAAGCAGCCATGGCAGCGATTATTTCCACCACCTCGTCCACGATCCGGATCGCGCCTATGCCATCTTCTTTTCTCGGCAGTTCCATCGTCATTCCTCCCATCAGTTTTCTCTACTCCTACTATAGCACAAAACATTCTTTTCCTCAATAAGATTTACTGCTGTTTTTTATCATCCCAGTTATTCACATTATACACAACGTGATGTGCATAAGTCCGGGTAACTTTTCCTTGGATCCGGCAGGATAATGGCCGAAGCGGATGGAATATTAAAATAAATCAATAGTATGACCGCCGGCCAAATAAAGCGGCCGGCGAAGCAGCGAGGTATCATGGAGGGGGTAACTTATGAATGTCTTGGTTCGCGGCAAACAATTTAAAGTGACCGACGCCTTAAAAGAGTATGCGCAGAAACGCGTAGGTAAATTGGCGAAATTTTCTGATGATTTTTCCGATGTGCATGTGGTGCTCTCCGCGGAGCGGGAGCGCCAGAAAGTTGAAGTAACGGCGCCCTTGAGTGGGTTTATTCTGCGCGGGGAGGAAGCGGCTCCCGACATGTTCACTTCCATTGATCTAGTCGTGGAAAAACTGGAACGGCAAATGACGCGATACCGCAAACGCATCGACCGCAGGCGGGGCAAAGCGCAGTGGGAGGAAGCGCAGATTGCGCATGACATCGCAGCGGGGCAGGCCTTGCCGGACGAAGGGGAGGACGATCATGTCGTCCGAGTGAAAAAATTTCCGGCGCGGCCTATGTCGGCTGAAGAGGCTATTATGCAGATGAATTTGCTCAGTCATGGGTTTTATGTGTTTCTTGACGCGGACACGGAGAAAATTTGCGTTGTCTACCATCGCCAAGATGGAAATTACGGATTGCTGGAACCGGAGTATTAAAACAGGCCGGACCGTATTTCATTAAAGTTTAATCTTTTTATAATGCCTGTTCTATTGTGGTTTAAGACGCGCGTGTTACGATATCCCCGCAGACAATATGACGGAAAGGGGAAAAACAATGGAAATCACAATGGAGCAGGTCAAAAAACTGCAAGAACACGCCGACGTCAGTTTTCGTGAGGCGAAAGAGGCACTGGAGGAAGCCGGCGGCAATTTGCTCGACGCGCTGATCGCTCTGGAAGCCAAAGGCAAGGCGCATCCGGGCGGCGGCAGCTTCCGCACGGACCGGCCTTACGCGCCGGGCGCCGCCTGGGAAGCGGACCGGGAGGACATGCCCTGCCGGCACAGGCACCGGCACGGTTGGCACAGGCGCCGGCAGGAGGGCGGTTACGGCAAAGGCCCGGTAGGCCGTTTCTGGGACAAATTGTGCGAACTCATCCACAAAGGCAATGTCAACCATTTTGAAGTGCGGCGGAACGACAGATGCGTCGTGGATATGCCTGTAAACCTTTTGATTGTCACGCTGGTATTTTTCTTCTGGGTCGTGACGCCGGCGCTGGTTGTCGCTCTGTTTTTCGGATGCCGCTACCGCCTCCGCGGCCCGGATCTGGAGCGCGAAATCCTGAACAAGGCGATGGATAAAGCATCGGAAACGGCGGAGAATATCAAACGCTCCGTACGCGACGGCGAGGGGCCGAATGATGGAGAAAATTCTGCTCATTGAAGATGAGGAAAAAATGGCCCGCATGGTGGAGTTGGAACTCTGCCATGAGGGCTATACCGTAATCAAAGCCTTGAACGGGCTGGACGGCCTTGCGCTGGCCGAAGGAGAAGATGTGGATCTCATTCTGCTGGACGTGATGCTGCCCGGCCTTTCCGGGTTGGAGGTGCTACGTCGTTTGCGCAAATATTCATCAGTGCCCGTCATCATGCTGACGGCGCGTGATGCCGTCGTGGACAAAGTGGCCGGACTGGACGCCGGCGCGGACGATTACATAACGAAACCTTTCGCGATTGAGGAATTGCTGGCGCGCATCCGAGCCGCTTTGCGCAAGCAGGCCGGCCGCGGCCCGCTTCCCGCCGCCGGCGCCCTGACCGCCGGGCCGCTCACCCTTGACGCGGCGCGGCGAGAAGTGCGCGCGGAGGGCCGGCCTGTAGAACTGACCAACCGGGAATTTGAGCTTTTGCATTGCCTCATGCAAAACAAGGGATTGGTTCTCTCCCGCGGTACCCTGTTGGACCGTGTCTGGGGCTATGAGTATCCGGGCGGCACGAATACCGTCGATGTTTACATTCGTTTTTTGCGCGGCAAAATCGATGAAAAAATCGGCGTCCGCCTCATTCAGACGGTGCGCGGTGTGGGCTATCGCCTGGCGGATGAAGCTTGATGAAATACGGATT
>JAISQG010000067.1 GCA_031274335.1 Gracilibacteraceae bacterium | reverse complement strand
GCGTTTCCTGCTCGGTTTCGTACTGCTTTCAAATTTTTTTGACGTGCACCCTAAAGGGGGGCGCCATATGTACAAACGCCCAAAAATGTGGTATATATAAAGGCATGAATGGCTGGGCGTAGTTTGACGCCGGCAGAGGGGGAGAGACATGTCAATTCAGCGGCCGCAGGGGACACAGGACTTTTTGCCGCAGCAGACCGCAGCCTGGCAGTATATTGAGGAACAAATCCGCGCTTTGTGCCGGCGCTGCGGCTATGAGGAAATCCGAACCCCGATTTTTGAGGCGACGGAGCTATTTCAGCGCGGAGTCGGAGAAACCACGGACATCGTGAACAAGGAAATGTTCACCTTTGAGGATAAAGGAGGCCGCTCGCTGACCCTCCGGCCGGAGGGCACGGCCTCTGTCGCGCGTGCTTACGCGGAAAATAAACTGTACGGCCAGACGCCGCCGTGGAAGCTGTATTACCTGGGGCCGATGTTTCGGCACGAAAAGCCGCAGGCCGGGCGTTTTCACCAATTTCACCAGTTCGGCCTGGAAGTGCTGGGCACGGACGATCCGCTGGCCGATGCCGAAGCTGTCTGGCTGGCCTGGACCCTGTGCGCGAAACTGGGACTCAGCGGTTTGGAGCTTCGCCTCAACTCCGTCGGCTGCCCTGTTTGCCGGGAAAAGCACCGCGCGGCCCTGACGGAATTTCTCGCGCCGCAGGCCGCGGAATTGTGCGCGGATTGCCGCGTCCGCCTGGACAAAAACCCGTTGCGCGTCCTGGACTGCAAAAATGAGGCCTGCCGCCGGCTGACGCTCGGAGCGCCGGCGCTGACGGGTTATCTCTGCCCGGAGTGCCGGGAGCATTTCGCTGAAACGCGCGCCTATCTGGCGGAGCTGGAAATTCCCTGCCAATTGGACGACCGCCTCGTGCGCGGACTGGATTATTACCGCAAAACGGCCTTTGAAATCCTCGCGCCGGGCATCGGTGCCCAAAACGCCGTCTGCGGCGGCGGGCGCTATGACGGGCTCGTGCAGGAAATCGGCGGGCCGCCCTCCCCCGGCATCGGTTTTGCCATGGGGCTGGAGCGTTTGCTCGGCGCTTTGGCCGGACAAAATGTCACGCTGCCGCTGCCGGCACCGCCCAGCCATGTCCTGATTGCGCTGGGGCCGGCAGCGCGCCTGCGGGGAGCGCGGCTCGCGGCGGAACTGCGGAGCGCCGGGCATGTGATTTTGATGGATTTGCAGGGGCGGAGCCTGAAAAGCCAGCTCAAATTCGCCGACCGCAAACAGGCGGCCTTTGCCCTCATCCTGGGCGAGGACGAACTGGCGCAGGGCATTATCCTGGCGCGCGACATGCGAACAGGGGAGCAGCGCGCGATACCGCTCGCGGATTTGGGGTGCCGGATGCCTTTAACTTGACGAGGCTATTATTTGTGACAAATCCAAGGGGGAGGAAGCCATGGACTTAATCGCGGGGTTTTGGAATGATCTCGCCGCGTCATTCACGATGAATTTCATCCGGGAAAGCCGTTATCTCATAATTCTGAATGGCCTGAGAATTACCATCCTGCTCTCTCTTTGCGCGATCACCCTCAGCTTCGCCCTTGCCTGCCTGACCAATGTTCTCCGCCGCTCCCGCTGGCGCATCCTTCGCTGGATTGCCTCCGCTTATGTAGATGTGATTCGCGGCACGCCGATCGTGGTGCAGCTTATGATCATCTATTTTGTCATCCTGCGCGATTTGAGCAGTTTTTCGGTCGGCGTCATAGCCTTCGGCCTGAACAGCGGGGCTTACGCTTCTGAAATCATCCGCGCCGGCATTGAATCCGTTGACCGCGGCCAGGCCGAAGCCGGCCGCTCGCTGGGTCTCGGCGCGCGCGACACGATGATTTATATTATTTTTCCCCAGGCGATAAAAAATATCCTGCCCGCTCTGGCGAACGAATTCATTATCCTGATCAAGGAGACTTCCATCGTCGGCTATATCGGCATGATCGACCTGGCCAAGGCGGGCGACATCATCCGTAGCCGGACCTACACGGCATACATGCCGCTGATCGGCGTCGCCGTCATTTATTACATAATCATCAAAACGCTGACCGTGCTGCTCGCGCGCTTTGAGCGCCGGCTGAAGCGCATGGATCAGCGCACCTGAGCGGAGTCAAATCACAAAGCCCCCGTTGGGGCTGAGCACCTGCCCTGTGATAAAGCCGGCCCCGGGCGAGGCCAGAAAAACGACGGCCGCCGCCGCGTCCTCCGGCCGCCCCCAAACTCCGAGCGGCGTCTCCTCTCGCAAAGCGGCCCGCGCCGCCTCGTCCAGACCGGCGTTCATCGCCGTGTCGATCACGCCGGGCGCCACGCAGTTGACGCGGATGCCAGCGGGACCGAGCTCTTTGGCCAGGGATTTCGTCAGCGCGATCAAAGCCCCCTTCGTCGCGGCGTAGGCCGCTTCGCAGGAAGCGCCCACCATTCCCCAGACGGAGGAAATATTGATGATCCAGCCCCGCCCGCGGCGCGTCATGGCCGGGATAACCGCCTGGGCGCAGAGAAACGGCGCGCGCGCGTTCAGGGCAAATAGGCTGTCCCACTCCGCCGTCGTCATCTCCGTCAAAAGGCCCTGCCAGGCGGCGCCCGCGTTGTTCACCAACACGTCTATCGGGCCGAACTCCGCCTCGGCCGCCGCCACCAGCTCCCCGGGGGCCTGCGGCTGCGTGAGGTCGGCCGGCCAGGCCCGGACGCGCCCCCGGCTCTCCGCGCCCTCCGGCCTGACCTCCCGCCAGGCGGCGAGCAGCGGCTGCATGTCCGCGCGATGGTAATGGGCGGCCACATCAGCGCCCTGGCGCAGAAAAGCCGTGACAATGGCCGCGCCGATGCCGCCGGATGCGCCTGTGACCAGCACCGTCCGCCGCGCGCCGCTCACGCCTTCTCTCGCAGCGCGCGGGCCGCTTCTTTGGCGTGGTAAGTGATGATCATGTCGGCCCCGGCCCGCTTCATCGCCAGCAAATTTTCCAGCATGACGCGCTCCCCGTCTATCCAGCCGAGCCGCGCCGCCGCTTTGAGCATGGCGTATTCGCCGCTGACGTTGTAAGCCGCGAGCGGCAGCACCGTGTACTCCCGCGCCGCCCGCAGCACGTCGAGATAAGCGAGAGCCGGCTTCACGATGATCATATCCGCGCCTTCGGCCGTGTCCAAAGCGATTTCCCGCAAAGCCTCGCGCGCGTTGCCCGGATCCATCTGGTACGCGCGGCGGTCGCCGAACCGGGGCGCCCCGTCCGCCGCCTCGCGAAAAGGCCCGTAGTAAGCGGAGGCGTATTTCACGCTGTAGGCCATGAGAGCCGTGTCCTGAAAACCCCGGCTGTCCAGCGCCGCGCGGATAGCGGCCACGCGGCCGTCCATCATGTCGGAGGGAGCGACGATGTCGGCGCCGGCTTGGGCGTGGCTGACCGCGACGCGGGCCAAAACCGGCAAAGTCTCGTCGTTGAGAATTTCCTCCCCGCGCACGAGACCGCAATGCCCGTGGCTCGTGTACTCACAAAGGCAAACATCGGTGATAACCAGCAATTCCGGCATCCGGGCCTTGATCCGCCGGACGGCCCGCTGCACAACGCCGTCTTCCGCCCAGGCCTCGGAGCCGGTTTCATCTTTCCGGGCCGGCAGGCCGAAAAGCAGCACCGCTTTCAGCCCGAGGGCCGCAATTTCCGCCAGTTCCTCGTCCAGCCCCTCCGGACTGTGGCGGCGGATGCCCGGCATGGAAACGATTTCCTCGCCCGCGTCGGAGCGCGCCGTGACAAAGAGCGGGTAAATCAGATCCCGCGCGTCAAGCGCCGTCTCCCGTGTCAGATCCCGCAGCGCCTCCGTGCGCCGCAGCCTGCGTGGTCTCATCATGTCCGGCCAACCGCCTTCCTCTAATCCGTCAAAATAATCCGTCAAAAATCCGTGCAATCCGCCTCGCTGATAAAACGGTGTTCCGGGTTCACGATGCTCACTTTGGTGCAAGGCGGCACGCTGCGCGTGATAAAGGCGTTCGAGCCGATGACCGCGCCCTCGCCGACGACCGTTTCCCCGCCAAAGATGGACGCGCCGGAATAAATCGTGACATTGTCCTCAATCGTCGGGTGGCGTTTGACATTGCGCAAAGCCTGGCCGCCCCGCGTGGACAGCGCGCCGAGCGTCACCCCCTGATATATTTTTACATAATTTCCAATTATTGTAGTTTCGCCAATCACAATGCCCGTGCCGTGATCGATGAAAAAATGGTGGCCCAGCGTCGCGCCGGGGTGCATGTCTATGCCTGTCAGGCTGTGGGCGTGTTCCGTCATCATGCGCGGAATCAGCGGCACGCGCAGGCGGTAAAGCTCGTGGGCCAGCCGGTTGACCATGATGGTGTAAATGCTGGGGTAGGAAAGAATGATTTCCTCTTTGCTGGAAGCGGCCGGGTCGCCGTCAAAAGAAGCGTCAACATCCGTCGCCAGCAGAGCGCGGATAGCGGGCAGACGGCGAAGAAATTCGCTTGTGGCCTCCGCCGCCTCGAGCTGCAGAGTTTCCGCCGCGCCGCCGTTCCGGGCGCGCACGATCTGCTTTTGCATATTGTAGGAAATATCTTCCAGCAACTCGCCGATGTAATACTCCACCGCGTCGCCCTTCAGGCGTTTTTTGCCGAAAAATCCGGGAAACATCAATACTTGAAACGTGTTGATCATTTCGATGATCGTATCCTTGCTTATCTGGCTCGCGGCC
>JAISQG010000025.1 GCA_031274335.1 Gracilibacteraceae bacterium | reverse complement strand
GCTTATGCCAGGGGCATCGGCTGCACACGGGCCGGCCTGCTTGAGACGACGTTCCGCGAGGAAACGGAGACGGACCTGTTCGGCGAGCAGGTTGTGCTTTGCGGCGGCATCACGGAGCTCGTGCGCGCGGGCTATGACACGCTGGTCGAGGCGGGCTACGAGCCGGAAAGCGCGTATTTTGAGTGTTTCCACGAGCTGAAGCTCATCGTCGATCTTATGTATGAGGGCGGCATCGGCAAAATGCACTACTCCATTTCCGATACGGCGCAGTACGGGGATATGATGGTCGGCAAGCGCATCATCACGGAGGAAACACGCAAGGAGATGAAGAAAGTGCTCGCCGAAATCCAGAGCGGCGAGTTCGCCAAACAGTGGCTGATGGAGAACCAGACGGGCCGGCCCGTGTTCAACGCGCTGACCAAAAGGGATGAGGCTCATCCGATAGAAAAAGTCGGCAAAGAATTGCGCGGCATGATGGGTTGGCTGAACAGCAATTCTTAAGGCGGGTGGCTCTCACGTTTTCCGTGCCGGGGCCGGAGACCCTCTCGTGCTTCGCCAGGCTCCTTCTACTCGAAAGCATCTAAAACGTGGGCAGTGATAACGAGGGCACGAAACAGACCCGATAGCGCCTGGCGAAGCGCCTCCGGTCTGGAGGCGCCAAAGCCCGGAGCGCGGAAAACGCGAGACGAAAGCACGGACGCCCCCGCGCGGACACGGATTGAATAACGAGGAGCGCGGGTGGCTCTCACGTTTTCCGCGCCAGACGCCGAGGGTGCCGAAGGCCGGAGACCCTCTCGTGCTTCGCCAGGCTCCTTCTAATAGGAGGAATTATTTGGAAGAACTCAGGGTGAATCTTGAAAACGAACGGGAGGCCATGAGCCTGTTTGGCCCGGAGGATGCCCATTTGCGCCTGCTGGCGGAAAAAATCCGCTGCCGCGTTGTGGCTCGCGGCACGGAAATCATCCTGACGGGTGAAAGCGAACAGGTAAAGCGGGCGGCGGCCGTGATTGACGAACTGCAAAAGCTGATCCGGGCCGGTAACGCGCTGACGCCTTCCGACGTGCTGTATGTGATTTCCGGCCCGGAGGCCGACAGCCCGGAGGGCAAGAACCGCCTGACGGAAAGCCTGACGAAAGTGATCGCCACCACGCAGCGCGGACGCCCCATCAAGGCCAAAACCATCGGGCAGGACCGCTATATCCGGGCGATGGAACGCGAATCCATCGTGTTCGGCATCGGCCCGGCCGGCACCGGCAAAACCTACCTGGCTGTGGTCATGGCCGTCAAGGCACTGAAGAACAAGGAAGTAAACCGCATTGTCCTGACGCGCCCGGCCGTAGAGGCGGGAGAAAAGCTCGGATTTTTGCCCGGCGATTTGCAGGAAAAGGTCAACCCATATCTGCGCCCCCTCTATGATGCCCTGTTCGACCAGCTGGGCCCGGAGACGACAGCGCGCTTTCTGGAAAAAGGGGCGATTGAAATCGCGCCCCTGGCTTATATGCGCGGACGCACCCTGGACGATTCTTTTGTCATACTCGACGAAGCCCAGAACACCTCGCCCGAACAGATGAAAATGTTTCTCACCCGCCTCGGCTACGGCTCCAAGGCCGTGGTGACCGGGGATGTCACGCAGACGGATCTGCCGCGCGGGCAGTATTCCGGACTCGTGGAGGTGCAGAGGATTTTGACCGGCATCGAGGACATATCATTTCATTATTTCACGGCGCGGGACGTCGTGCGCAACCCTCTGGTGCAAAGCATAATCCACGCTTACGAGACGGAGGAAAGCCGGCCGGACGCCGCCGGATCCGGCGCCTGAACGGAGTTGCCATATGAATGACAGCGTGAAGGAAGAGACATACAGCCGGCCTTTGTGGCAAACTCCGCAGCTGGGGCGCAAAGCCCTGCTTTTTGTTGTTTTTTGCGCCGTCGTCACCTTCATCCTATCTTCCGGTCTCATCGTGTCGCGGCAAAATGTCGGCATAGGCGAACCCAGCCCGGAACTGATCCGGGCGCCTTACGACCATGAAGTGACCGACATGGAAGCCTACGAGCGGGAGGTCGAGGCCGCGCGGGAGTCCGCCCGGCCGGTTTATCGCGTGAACGAGTCGTTTGTCAACATGTTTGCCCAGCGGTACCGGAACATGTTCGACATTTTGCTCGCCCTCGTGCGGGAGCGGGATGAGCAGCCGGCCGCGGCTGTCCGGACCGAACCCTTCGGGGCGTTGCGGGAAGAAACAGCGGAGGAAGGCTATACGGGGGCGGCGGATGACGATCCGGCCGCCTCCGGCGGGGAACTCCTGCTGCCGCCGGCTGTTTCGGACTGGCAGGCGGAAGCCCAGGCTTTGCGCGCGAGCGATTATTACGGCGTGCTTTCCGATGAAAGCTTCGCGGCCATCATGGCTTTGCCGCTGCCGGCGCTGGAAACCGGCCGCGACACGGCCCTGGCCCTCATGCGCCAGACGATGGAGTCCGAGGAAGAAGGGGCGAGGACGGAGGAAGAGCTCGCCCTCTTGCTGGAAAGGATCATGGAGCGGATTATGGCCGCAGACATAGCCGACCCGCTGAAGGAGCTCATTGGTAGCTATGTCGGCCAGGAGCTGCGGTCGCCGACATTTGTCGTTGACGTGCAGGCGACGGAATGGGCGAAGGAAAAGGCCGCCGAGGCCGTGAAGCCGGCGGTGTATTCTTACCGCGCCAACGAAAAAATCGTCGGGGCGGGTGAAATAGTGGACGAGCGCATTTTTGCCGCCCTGAGCGCCTACGGCCTCGTCAGAACGGAGTCCGTACTTTGGCCGGTTCTCGGCATCGCCCTTCTTGTGTTGCTGTCGGCCGCTCTGATACTGATTCTCTCTTGGCAGGTCTGTCCGCCCATAAAGGAGCATTGGCAGAAAATTCTGATCATAGCCGTTCTGGAGCTGGCTATGCTGATCATTGCTTACGGGTTGTTCAACATCGACTTCGACAGCGCCGGGTGGAACGGCCTGATTATTTTCTTACTGCCGGCCGCTTGGACCACGATGACTGTTTCCATTCTGCTGGGTAGCCGGATGGCGGTGGTGGTCTGCATCGTTCAGACGCTTTTTATCGCTGTGCTGGCCGACCCGCAGGACTTTATGACCGCCGGCGCATCCAACGGTCTGGTGACGCTGTTTTCCGGCCTTGTGGGCGCCCAAAGCGCAGCCCGCCTGAGCCGGCGCTCGGATTTTGCCAAAGCGGGGCTTTTTGTCGGCCTGGCCAATATGGTTCTCCTTTGCGCGATGGCGCTTTTAAGCGGCGGGAGCCTGCTCAACCTGACCGCTGGTTTCGCGGTGATCGCCGTCAGCGCCGTCCTGACGATAGTCCTGACCATCGGCGCTTTGCCCGGGTTTGAATATTTTTTCAACATCACATCCTCCGTGCGCCTGATCGAGCTAGGCAACCCGAACAACCCGCTGCTCAAATCCCTGCTGATGGAAGCGCCCGGCACCTATCACCACAGCGTCATGGTCGGCAACCTGGCGGAGACGGCGGCGGAGGAAATCGGCGCTGATTCCGTGCTGGTGCGCATCGGCGCGCTGTATCACGACATCGGCAAATTGAAGCGGCCTTATTTTTTCATTGAAAACCAGTTTTCCCAGGAAAACCCGCATGACCGCATCGCGCCCTCGCTCAGCGCCCTGATTCTGACTTCCCACACAAAAGACGGGCTGGAGATGGCCAGACAGCATAAGCTGCCGGAGTCAATTTGCGCCATCATTCAGCAGCATCACGGCGCCGGCTTGGCGAATTTTTTCTTTCACAAGGCGCGAGAGGAAATGCCTGATATTTCGGAGGATATTTTTCGTTACGCCGGCCCCAACCCGCAGACCAAGGAAGCGGCGATCGTGATGCTGGCCGACAGCGTGGAGGCGGCCGTGCGTTCGGCCAGCGGCGGGCATCCGGGCAAAATCGAGGGCATGGTGCGCAAAATCATCAAGGAAAAACTGGACAGCGGCTACTTGGATCAATGCGACCTGACATTCCGAGACCTGGACAAAATCGCCGTTTCGTTCGTCAAGGTGCTGATGGGCATTTACCATACGCGTATTGTCTACCCGGACGCGCCGCCGGCGCGCAAGGCTCTGAAAAAGCCGCCGGAACCAGAACCAGAACCAGAACCGGAACCGGAACCAGAACCAGAC
>JAISQG010000274.1 GCA_031274335.1 Gracilibacteraceae bacterium | reverse complement strand
GGTGCGCTCGCTTCTGCTCGCCCTGATGCCGGAAGAAGGAGTTTATCAGATTATCGGCCGCACGGGCACGGGTTTTGACGAAGAACTGAAAAAAGAGCTGTTCACGCGCCTTTCCGCCATGATCACGGATTCGCGCTATATTGAGACTGATTCAAATCACGTCGCCTTCCGCATGATCAGACCGGAACTCGTGCTGGAACTCAAATTGAACGACATCCTGCTGGAAAGCGCTTCCGGAGTTATCATGAATCCCCGGCTCGTCGTCAAAGACGGAGCGTATGTCCCCATCGGCGCCGTACCCGGCCTCAGCATTGTTTTCCCGGTTTTTTCCCGCCTGCGCCCCGACAAATCCGCAAACGCCACGGACACGCGCCTGGCCCAGGCCGATGAAATTGCTTGGCAGCCCCGGGTGCAGGAAGTCGTGCCCGCGTCCGGCCCGGTTCCCTCCGAGCTCCTGCGGCGGGAGGTGTACAAAAAAACTGCCGGCACGAAGCTCATGGTGCAAAAATTTCTGGCTTGGAAAACCAACAAGCCGGCTGACGATGGTTTCCCCGCTTATGTGCTCTACCATGTGAATTTCAGCTCGGAGCGCAAAGAACCGCTGCAGAGCGATATCCGCGTCACGGATGACCGGGAGCAGCTCGACGCCTTATATGACAGTTTTTTGGCCGCGAATGTGAAAAAAGGCTGGGTGAAAGTCTGATGGATACGCCTCCGCCGGTGGCAAAAGCGGCGGCTCGGGGCGCGGAAGCCCTGCGGGCCCAGACGGAGCGGATCGAAACCATCGCCGCACACAATCACCGCAAAATGTTGCGGGCGTTTCAGGCGGCCCGCGTATCCTCCTACCATTTGAACGGCTCCACAGGCTACGGCTTGGGGGACGCCGGGCGCGCCGCCCTGGACTCTGTGCTGGCTTCGGTGCTGGGCGCGGAAAGTGCCTTGGTGCGTCACCAGTTTGTCTCCGGCACCCACGCGATCGCCGCCGCCTTATTCGGCGTCCTCCGCCCCGGCGACCACGCCCTCTCCGTGACCGGCCTGCCCTATGACACGCTGCTGCCGGTTCTCGGCCTGGCGGGAGACGGGCGGGGCAGCCTGAAGGAGTGGGGCGTCAGCTTTGACGCCGTGCCGCCGGACGGAACGGGCCGCGTGGACTTGGCGGCGGCCGGGGCGGCGGCGCGGCCCGAAACGCGCCTTTTCCTTTTGCAGCGGTCCGCCGGTTACGCGAGGCGCCCTTCGCTGAATATGGCGGAAATCGCCCGTTTTACCGCCTGGGCCAAAGAGCGCTATCCGCAGGCTTGCGTTTTCGTAGACAATTGCTATGGCGAACTCGTGGAGGAAACGGAACCGTGCGACGCCGGCGCGGATCTGGTTGCCGGCTCCCTGATCAAAAACCTAGGCGGCACGCTCGCGCCGACGGGAGGCTACATAGCCGGGCGAAAATGCCTCGTCGAGCAGGCTGCCGCCCGTTTCGCCGCGCCCGGCATCGGGATGGAGGTCGGGGCTTCACTGGATGTGCAAAGACTTTTGCTGCAAGGGCTTTTTTTCAGCCCGCTGACAGTGGCGGAAGCGGTAAAGGGCATGATCTTTACCGCCGCCTTCTGGACGGAGCTCGGCTTTGCCGTGCGGCCGAAAGCCTGGGAACCGCGCGCGGACATTATTCAAGCCGTGGATTTGGGCAGCGCGGAGCGCCTGATCGCTTTTTGCCAGGGTTTGCAAAAGGGCTCCCCCATAGACGCGCATGTGCAGCCTCTGCCCGCGCCGATGCCCGGCTACACGGACGAAGTGCTCATGGCCGGCGGCACGTTTATCCAAGGCGCCACAGCGGAGTTTTCCGCTGACGGCCCGCTGCGTCCGCCTTACACGGCTTACATGCAGGGGGGCGTTTCCGCTTTTTATGTGCAGGAAGCGAACATTTTGGCCGCACGGCATTTGTACAAGCGGGGGCTGCTGGATTGAACGAGGCCCCCTATAGAAAAAATATGCTGGCGCGCGGCCTTAAACCGTGATATACTGTCGGTAAAAAGCAGACAGGAGATGTGAAATGGATCTGAAAAAAGGGCAGAAAATCAAGATTTCCGATTTGACCCAGGCGCGGGCGCTGGAAATTGACATCAGCGCCCCCATGAGCAAAGGCTCGGCGGACGTGGTGTGCTTTGCCGTGGACGCCCAGAACCGCTTGTCGGACGACAGATATTTCATTTTCTACAATCAAGAGTCCAGCCCGGATCGTTCCATCAGCGCGCACACGCAGGGCGGCCGGACGGTTTTCGCCGTGGATCTTGGCCTGCTGCCGCCCTTCATCAGCAAGCTCGTGTTCGCCGCCGCCGCCGAGGACGGCGCCGCCATCCGGGATCTGGCCACCGGACGTCTGGCCTTGCGCGCCGGGCAAAGCGAATTGGGTTCATTTTCTTTTTCTGGCTCTGATTTCCATCAGGAAAAAGCGGTCATTCTTTGCGAGCTATATAAAAAAGACGATATTTGGCGGCTCGCCGTCGTGGCGGATGGCTTTAACGGCGGTTTGGCCGCCCTGCTCGCGCATTTTGGCGGCGAAGCCGCCGCGCCGGCCCGCCCCGCCCCGGCTCCAGCCTCACCGCCGGCGCCCGATCCGCCCAGGCCCACTCCCGCCGCGGCCATCAGACCGGTACCCGCTCCGGCGCCCGCTCCGGCTCCGGCTCCGACTCCGGCTTCGACCGGGCCGATCAACCTGAAAAAGAGCGGCGACGCGCATAAAATCAATTTGGCGAAAAACAGCTCCCGCCTGCATTTCAATCTGAATTGGAACGCCGGCAAGAAATCCTTTTTCGGCGGCGGCGGCATCGATCTCGATCTCGCCTGCATGTTCCGGCTGAAAAGCGGAGAGCAGGGCGTGATTCAGGCGCTGGGCAACTCCTTCGGCTCCGAAAACGCCATGCCGTATATAAAACTCGATCAGGACGACCGCTCCGGCGCCAGCCAAGGCGGCGAGAACATGTTTTTCACCAAACCGGAGCTCGTGGATTTTGCCGTGGTCTTCGCTTATATCTATGAAGGCGTGGCCAATTGGCGCAGCACGGACGCCGTCGTCACGGTGAAGCAGCAGGGCGCGCCCGACATCGTTATCCGCATCGACAACGCCAACAGCCGGGAACGGTTCTGCGTGATCACCAGCCTGAAAAGCTTTGAAAGCCAGCTGGAAGTGAAACGGGAAGAAAAATTTTTCCAGGGCCACCGGGAAGTGGATCAGTATTACGGCTTTGGCTTCCGCTGGCAAGCCGGACGCAAATAATGCGCGCGGTCGTCGTCGCCCTGACCGCCAATCTGGCCATTGCGGCGGCTAAAGTCATTGTTTTTATTTTTACGGCCTCGGCCGCCATGCTCTCGGAGGCAATACATTCCTTCGCTGATTGCGCCGACCAGGCTCTTTTGCTGTACGGGAACAGGCAGGCGCGCAAAAAAGCGGACGATCTGCATCCGTTCGGCTACGGCCGCGAACAGTATTTTTATGCCTTTATCGTTTCGCTGGTTCTCTTTTTCGTCGGCGGCTGCTTCGCCGTCAACGAGGCCGTGCAGAAAATGACGCATCCTCATTCGGTCGAAGGCTCTGTTTGGCTGCCGGCCGGGATACTCGTTTTCGCCCTGATCCTGGAGACATATTCTCTGTCCGTCGCGCTCAAAGAAAGCCGGCTGGTTAAGGGGAAAAAAAGCTACCGCCGTTTTGTGCTTGAAGCGAAAAATCCGGAACTCATCGTCTGCCTCATGGAGGACGCCGCCGCCGTGCTGGGGCTTGTCATCGCCCTCATCTGCATCCTGCTCGCTTACCTGACCGGCAATCCGCTGTTTGACGCCGTCGGCTCCGGTTTGATCGGCTTGCTGCTGATTGCCGTCGCTTTGTTGCTCGGGGCGCAAATGAAATCCCTGCTGATCGGGGAAAGCGCGGACGAGGAAACGCTGGCCGTCATCAACAGCCGGCTCGTGGGCGGCGGCATCCGCTCGGTAATTCACAATAAAACAGTGCACCTTTCGGCGGACAGCCTGCTGGTTACGGTTAAGGCGGAAGCGGACGCCGAACTCAGCGCGGCGGAGCTGGCCGGAGAAATCAACGGCGCCGAAGCACGCGTCCGGGAAGCCCTGCCGCATTTGCGCCTGGCTATTTATATCGAGGCGGATATCCGCCGGTGATGTCCGCACACACTGCGGGAATATTTTTGTTGAATGAAACCGCCCTGCGTGTTACAATAGGTCAAGCGGTATTTACCGAAAATATGGGAGAATGGCATGAGTATTTTCAGCGGCCTCTTTGACAATAACGCGCGAGATATAAAACGCTACAAGAAAAAAGTGGAATCAATCAACCGCTGGATGGAAGAAGCGGCTGTTTTGCGCGAGGATGAGCTGCGACAAAAAATGGATGATTACCGCCAGCGGGCCGCGAACGGCGAAAGCCTGGATGCCCTGCTCCCGGAGGTCTTCGCGCTTGTGCGGGAAACAGCGGAACGGGCGCTCGGCCTGCGGCATTATGACGTTCAGCTTATCGGCGGCATGGTACTGCACGACGGACGCATCTCCGAAATGAAAACCGGCGAGGGCAAAACGCTCGTGGCGACGCTGCCCGCCTGCCTGAACGCGCTTTCCGGCGAGGGAGTGCATGTCGTGACCGTCAACGATTACCTGGCCAAACGCGACGCGGAGTGGATGGGGCAAGTGTACAACATGCTCGGCCTTTCGGTGGGCCTTATCATCCACGGCATGGCCCCGGAGGAAAAAAGAGCCAGTTACGCGGCGGATATCACTTACGGCACGAACAACGAATTCGGCTTTGACTATTTGCGCGACAATATGAGCTCAAGCGCGGAATGGCTGACCCAGCGGCCGCTGTCTTACGCCATTGTGGACGAAGTGGACTCCATCCTCATTGACGAGGCGCGGACGCCGCTCATCATTTCCGGCGAAGGGAACAAATCAACCGAGCTCTATGACCGCATGTCCAAAATCATTCCCCGCCTGAAAAACGAGCGGGATTACAATGTGAACGAAAAAGAACGGGTCGTGACCCTCACAGAGGAAGGCGTCGGCCTGGTCGAGGAAATGCTGGGCGTGGAGAATCTGTATGACGATTTGAACAACGAGATGGCGCATTATGTGAATCAGGCACTCAAGGCGCACACACTTTTTCGCAAGGATCGCGATTACGTCGTCAAGGACGGCCAGGTCATCATCGTGGATGAGTTTACGGGGCGGCTTATGTTCGGGCGCCGCTACAGCGAAGGGCTGCATCAGGCGATCGAAGCCAAGGAAAAAGTGAAAATAGAGCGGGAAACGCAAACACTGGCCACCATCACTTTTCAGAATTTTTTCCGCATGTATAAAAAACTGGCCGGCATGACGGGCACGGCGCGCACAGAAGAGCAGGAATTCATGAATATTTACCGGCTGGACGTGGTGGAAGTGCCGACCAATCTGCCCATGATCCGCGCCGATTTGCCGGATGTCATTTACCGCACGGAAAAAGGCAAGTTTGACGCCGTCATCGAGGACATTGCCGCCAAGCACAGCATCGGCCAGCCGGTGCTGGTCGGCACCGTTTCCATCGAAAAATCGGAACTCCTGAGCGACATGCTGAAGAAAAAAGGCGTGGTCCACCAGGTGCTGAACGCGAAATTTCACGAACAGGAAGCGCAAATCGTCGCCAAGGCCGGACAGCAGGGCGCCGTGACCATCGCGACCAATATGGCGGGGCGCGGCACAGACATCGTGCTGGGGGAAGGCGTCGGCAATTTGGGCGGTTTGCACATCATCGGCACGGAGCGGCACGAATCCCGCCGCATTGACAACCAGCTGCGCGGCCGGTCGGGCCGGCAGGGCGACATGGGCTCCACCCAGTTTTATATTTCGATGGAAGACGATCTGATGCGATTGTTCGGCGGAGATAATCTGACCGGCCTCATGGATAAATTGGGGATGAACGACGAAATGCCGATCGAGTCCCGCCTGGTGAGCAAGCAAATCGAAAACGCGCAGAAACGTGTGGAGGCGCGCAATTTCGAGATCCGCAAGCATGTGCTCAATTATGACGACGTCATGAATCAGCAAAGGGAGATCATTTATTCGCAAAGGCGAGAGGTGCTCACCGGCAAAGACATCAAGGACCAGATTTGGCAAATGATTGAAACGGTCCTGGATGACATCATCGCCCGCTTCAGCGGCGCAAGTCCTTATCCGGAGGAATGGAACCTGTCCAGTTTCCTTGAGCTTCTGGAAAACGTGCTGCTGCCGAATCACAATCTGACCGAGAGCGACATGGCCAATTTAAGCACCGAGGAATTGCGAGAACTGATCCTGGACCGCGTGGAAGAATATTACGAGGAGCGGGAGCAGAATTACGGCAGTGACCTCATGCGGGCGATTGAGCGCAATATTGTCCTGCGGGTGGTGGATTCCCG
>JAISQG010000235.1 GCA_031274335.1 Gracilibacteraceae bacterium | reverse complement strand
AAACTGATGAGTGCTTGCTGGAGCATGGCGACCATGCTGCAACGAGGCATGAACTTGCGTCAGGCAGTGATGTTGCAACGAGGAAGCAATCCAGAAATAAGGTGGCATGGATTGCCGCGACCTTCCAACATGGTCGCATCGCCTTCATGTAGACTCTCAGCATCGTGCGATGCTACCTGTTGGTGCGGCAAGTCGCGCGCCCTTATTCCGCTCCGCGGCGGTCGCGCTTGTTGTGCCTGCGGCGGCTTGCAATGACGGGGTCTGAACAGTAACACGGGACTTGAAGCAATTGAAATCCGAAAAATACCCTCTGGTCTCCGGGAAAATAATGTGCTATAATTTTGTCTGGTACAAAAAATTATGTTGTTTGGAGGTACGCGCCATGAAAAAAATATTCAGACTGGGCGGATGCCTGCTCTTGCTGCTGGCCTTGGCGGCCTGCGGGGGCGCTCCGGCCGAACCCCCCGCCGCGCCCACGGAAGAAAGCCTGACGGGTGAATTGCCGGATATTCTCGCGTCTGTCATTGAGGGAGCGAACGCGACGCTACCCGAGCCGCTGCCACAGTCATTTGAGGATCCGGTGACGGCGGAAGACTGTCAGGGCATGCTGGGTCTCACGCCGGAACAGTTCGCACAATACGTGGAGGGAGCTTATGTCTCTAACGCCGCGCTGACGACTTCCGCGCATGAGATCGCGCTGGTAAAATGCAAGGATGCCGCGGCCGCGGCCGAAGTCAAACAGCTGATTGCCGCCGGCTTCGATTCCGCCAAATGGGTTTGCGTCTTGCCTGACGAAAGCAGCGTCATTGATTCCGGCAGTTATGTGCTGCTGTGTGTCACGCTCAGTCAGTACTCCGACGCCCTGACAGCCAGTTTCAAAGCCCTGGCGGCGGATAATACCGGCGAGAAGGTTGTGTTCTATACCGGCGCGGAATAAGCCATGCTGTTTTCGAGCGTCACATTTTTATACTGGTTTCTGCCCGCAGTGCTGGCGCTTTATTTCATAACGCCGGCGCCGGGCGGTTCCATGCGCTGGCGCAACGCGCTTCTGCTCGTCGCCAGCCTGGTGTTTTATGCCTGGGGCGAACCGGTTTATGTGCTGCTCATGGCCGCGGAAGCCGTTATCGGCTGGAGCTGCGGCCTCTTGATTGAACGCTGGCGAGGGCAGCCCAGCTCACGGGTTGCTCTCGTTTGCTCGCTTGTCGCCGGCATCGGCGGACTGATGTTTTTCAAATACGCCGATTTTTTTCTCGGCAATATCAACACTCTGTTTGGCGCGGGTCTCACGCTGCTGCGCCTGGCCCTGCCGATCGGGATAAGTTTCTATACTTTCCAAATATTAAGCTACACGATTGATCTTTACCGCGGCCGTGCGGCGGTGCAGCGCAGCCTTCCCACTTTTTGCACCTATGTCATGCTCTTTCCGCAGCTGATCGCGGGACCCATCGTGCGCTATGTGGATGTGGAACGCGAACTGGGTGCGCGCAGCCAGACGCTGGCGGATTTTGCCGCCGGCGCCCGCCGCTTTGTGATCGGCTTGAGCAAAAAAGTCCTCATTGCCAATGTCCTGGGAGAACTCGCGGATTTGAGCAAAAACAGCGCGGAGGAAAGCCTGCTTTTCGCCTGGCTGTACATAGTCGCTTACGCTTTTCACATATATTTCGATTTCTCCGGCTACAGCGACATGGCTATCGGGCTGGGGCGGATCTTTGGGTTCCATTTTCTGGAAAATTTCAATTATCCCTATATCGCCAAAAGCGTCACCGAATTCTGGCGGCGCTGGCACATCTCCCTTTCCGGCTGGTTTCGCGACTATGTCTACATTCCCCTGGGCGGCAACCGCGTCGCGCCCGTCCGCCATATTTTTAACATTTTCGTCGTCTGGTTCCTGACCGGCTTCTGGCATGGCGCGGGCTGGAATTTTATCCTGTGGGGCCTTTATTTTGCCGTATTGCTTCTGCTGGAAAAATATGTCCTCCGCTCACTGCCGGTGCGCCCGCCCCGCCTGCTCGCCCACGCCTGGGTCGCGCTGTGCGTCCTCGTCAGCTGGGCTTTTTTTGACGCCCCGACGCTGGCGGACGCCCTGGCTGCTTCCGGGCGCATGTTCGGCATCGGCGTCAGCTCGCTTTACGGCCCGGATTCGCTTTACTATTTACGCGATTATGCGGTTCCGCTCCTTCTGGCTGCCGCCGGCTGCACCCCGCTGCCGGCCCGCCTGTGGGCCAAATGGTCTGAGGGCCGCCGCCTGAAAGCCGTGCTGGAGCCGTGCGCGGTCGCCGTCCTGCTCTTGCTGGTCACGTCCTACCTGGTGGACGGCTCGTTTAACCCTTTTATCTATTTCCGTTTTTAGGCGGAGGGAAGGAGGACGAAAAAAGCATGAAGCGTGAAAACTGGATCGCGGCGGTGTTTATTCTGATAATCGGCGGTTTTTTTCTGCTGAACCGGATCATCGTCCCGCCGGAAATATCCCAGAGCGAACGGCGGCCCCTGCAAACCATGCCGAAACTGAGTGTAGCCACTCTGGTATCCGGCGCTTTCATGGCCGGTTTTGAGGATTACGCGGCGGACAGCTTCGCCTGGCGCGACAGCTTGCGCACGCTGCGGGCGGCGGCCGTGTTCGGAATTTTCCGTCAAACAGATAAATCCGGCCTCTATTGCGGGGCGGGCGGCGCGGGTCGGCTGGAAAAACTGGACGCGCGGTCGGCGGCGCGTGCGGCGGAAAAAATATCGCTTCTCGCCGAGGGGCTGGATGGCCTCAATCTCTATTATTCTTTCGTGCCGGACAAGAGCGTTTACGCCGGGCGGCCCCTCCCCGGTTTTGACGCTGAGGAGGCGCGGCGTGTGCTGGCCGGGGTTTTGGCGGAGCGACTGACTTATGTTGACCTCGTTTCCGCCCTGACGGCGGAGGATTATTACCGCACGGATTTGCACTGGGATCAGGCGCGCCTCGGCGGCGTACTGGCCGCGCTGGGGGCGGGCATGGGCTTTGCGCCCGCCACGGACTTCGAGCCGGAAATACTAGGTGATTTTACGGGGGTATACGCCGGCCAGCTGGCCCTGCCGCTTAAACCCGACCGCATGACCGTTATGACGTCGGATACGCTGAATGAGGCCGAGGCGCTGTATCTGGGGCAGGACGGGCTGTTCAGCGCCGGCGTGCTTTATGACCGGGCCGCTTTTGCCGGGCGAGACCCCTATGATGTATTTTTGCGCGGCGCTCAGTCGGTCATAGTGCTGGAAAACGCGTCGCCGCGGACGGACAAGGAGCTATACCTTTTCCGCGACTCCTTCGGCTCCAGCTTAGCCCCGCTGCTTTTGCCGTCGTATGCCCGCGTCACCCTTATCGACTTGCGCTATGTGGACAGCCGCGTGCTGCGCCGGTACGTTACCTTTAGGCCGGGAGCGGACGTCCTTTTTCTGTACAGCGCCCAGATTCTGAACAATGAGACGGTTTTGCTGGCGCAATAGCGCATCATCGAAAGAAGGAACTGTTTTCAACTTGGCAGAAACTCCGACGGCGTTCCATAGCTCGTGATATACGCCGCCTTCTGCGCCCTTGTAAGCGCAACATAGAGCAAGCATTTTTCTGATGTCAGACTTGCCTGTTTCGATATTGCATCCGTTTCATCAATCGCTTTGGCGTGCGGTATTATGCGGCTGTTGGCTGCTGCCACGAACACATATTGAAATTCAAGTCCCTTTACGCGGTGCATGGTGGCGAGGCGAACTCCCTCAAAGGTTCGGTCATCCGATTTTGTTCTCTTAATCTCATAAGCTCGAATTCCGGCATCATGGAAAGCTCGCACATACTCGTCGAGCAAGCTGTGCGTTCTGGCAACAAGACAGATGTCCCTCCCGTTGATACCGCCGGCAGTCAACCGCTTCACTTCGCTTGTGATGAAGTCATATTCCTCGGCAGCGGATCTGAAGTTTTGGATATGCGGATAGTCGCCATGCGTCAATGACTGGCATTTTTCTTCGCCTTCATATTCGTCGTCGAGATTGTCGAAGGAAATGTCTTTTAAGAAAGCGAAGGCATATTTCCTGATTTCTTCTGTCGTCCGGTAATTGATGCGCAAGCGGCTGCTTCTTCCGCGGACATTGATGCCGCATTGAGAGAGAACCGCTTTCTTATTATAAATTCTTTGATGAGCATCACCGACGATGAAAATATCATTGCGGTGCTCCCCGTCCGCAATAGCTCGCAAAAGACGATAAGCGTTGGAGCTGAAATCTTGCCCCTCGTCTACTATAATGGATGAATACAGCGCCTCATGCTGATTTTTTTCCAATATCAGTCGGCACTCATACATCGCCGTGTCCACGTCACGGATTTGCCGCTCTTTCATAAGCGCCATGTACTCCTTAAAGACGCTCCACACCAGCATTCGTTTTTTTCTGTCCAGACGTGTGCCGCGGCCAATGCGCGATGCTTTCAAATATTTTTCGAGCGTGAAGCTCTCCTGCGTCGCTACGATCTTTGACCATTCATCGGAGAAAAATTCCCGGCTGAATCCGGTGTCTTCACCTGACTGCGCGATGGCTTTATCCCAAACCGCAGCGGTAGTTTCGTCATTAACGATGGAATATGTGTAGCCGTGCTGGCGCAAGAACTGACCTACCCATGCGTCAAGGTTAATGACCTCGATGCGTCGTAGTTCGTCTATGGTACAAATTTTCCGCAGATTGTCCTTTATATCACCGGCCAAATTTACCGTGAAGGTGGTAAAGAGTATACGATCTTTGTCAGTCAATTTTGAAGCCAAATACTTCGCCCTGTGCATCGCGACAACGGTTTTGCCCGTACCCGCGCCGCCAAGGACACGACAAGCCCCGGACATGTCTTTCTCTACGAGCTGACGCTGCATGGGGTGAAGGAATATGCGCCACTTTTCGAGCGGCTCCGCCATGATGCGGCGCAGCTCGTCCTCGCCTGCGAGTACGACGAAAGACGTCTTGCTCCCCTCGCTTTGCAGAGCTTTGGCCAGGTCGTCTTCGGCAGTTCTCGATTCTGTTTCTTTCTTGAACAGCTCTTGAACTTCATCCAACGGAAACCCGTTGGCAAGGTACTCCAACACTTCGTATGCGTCGGAGGGCAAGCAAGGCTTTGCCTGACAGAAGTCCGATACGTTACGGAAACTCTTGACGAACGGTATGATTTCTTCCGGGATGCCCAAGGCAATCAGACTGTCGTTGCCTGCCATCGAAAACAGGTTCGGCTGCCCGGACGGTTCTTCTGCGACATCCGTAATCACATCGAAGACTTGGATGTTGCCGGTGAGTTTGTTCACAATGCACTTTTTCCGTCCGGCCCAAGTATATGCCTCGTCGTGATGGTCTACCCACAGCAGAAGATATACCCCAGCCAAGTCCGCTGACAGTCGAAATGCTCAGAAAGAGATCAGAACACAA
>JAISQG010000167.1 GCA_031274335.1 Gracilibacteraceae bacterium | reverse complement strand
GGGCCGTAGGTGGTGGCGCCGCGTCCCTGCCAGGAATAAGTTAGCAGGCCGCCGCTTTCGTTTTCGGTGACGGCCGTCACCGGCGTGCCAAATTCAACGTCGGGCACATTGATCGTCAGAGTGTTGGCTTTTTTCTGCACGATGACCGTCATGTCCGCCGCGATGGGGTTGTAGTTGCTGTCGCCGTTTTTATAGGCGCGGAGGACAGCCGAACCCGCCTGCAGGATGCTGACATCGTCGGCAATGCTGTAAAAGGAAATAATGGTGTCGCCGGCAACCAGGTAATAATCGATCGCGCCCTTGCCTTGTCCGCCGGCGGCCGGCGCCAGCCGGAAGTCCGGATCGCCGTAGGTTTTAACGACGGTTTGCTGCGAGAAGCTGAAATGGCTCTGCTGCGCTTTTGTCACTTTATATCCCGTAATTTCCCCGCTGGCCGCGGCGTAATTATCCGTTGCGGCCGGCACGTACCGCGCCATCAGATCATGCGTGCCCGCCGGCGCGCCTGTCCAGTCCGCCGAGGCGGTAAAATCGTTGCCCGCTTTTTGCAGGACGGCCTCCGCCACATCCGCGCCGGAGACGGAGAAAATGATTTTTCCCGGCGGCAGGCTAAGCACGTTGCTGACCGCGGCCGTCAGCCTGACTGTTTCGGTGGCGGTGTGCTGGCCGGACGGCAAATCCGTGTTGAGCAGGACAGCCGGCTGGCGCGGGTTTATTTCAAACGGCGCGGAGGCGATTTTTTCCGAGAAATCGGGGTCCGTCGTCGTGACGACAACCTCATAGCTGCCCGCGTCCACAGGCGGCGTGGCGCTTAAAGGATAATTCGCCCCGCCCCGCCCCTTGTACTCGACTTTATAGCTTCGGGCGCCCGTGACGCTGATATGCGACGCGTTGAACGGCAAGCCGTCATACTCCCGGCTTGTTTGGGTGCCGATCGTCACCAAGGCGTTGTCGCTTTTCGTGATCGTATAGGAAAGCGTGGCCGTGCTGGCTTTATGCTTGCTGTCCCCGTGGAAACGCGCCTCGTACACGACGCTTTTCGCGCTGTCGGGCTTGTAGGAAACCGTTGCTTTGCCGTTGCTTATAAGCGCGCTGCCGATCGGCGTCGCGCCCTCGTAGAAATACACCCGGCTTTTCGCGTCGTAAGGCTTTGTATCGGTCATCTCGGCGGTCAGCGCGACCTGGCCTCCGTAAGACTGGCTGGCGGCGGGCTGCGCGCTCAGGGTCATGGCGCTGACGTTTTTATTTATCGTGTAGGGGCCGAAGATGTAGCCATAGGAATTGCCCGCGTTGTCACGGGCGTCCCAGTGGATAAAATTCGTGCCGTCCTTGCTCAGGAAAACCGCGCGGGACGAGGCCGGGCTCCAGGCGCTCCAGTTACCCGGCGTTTGGGAATCCGACACCGAAAACTTGTGGTCTTTGAAACCGCTGCCTCCCTTGTCGCTGAAAGCAAGATGAATAATGGTGTCTTCCGTGAAGGTACTGGGCGCCGCCGGCGAAGCTGTCGCGCTGGGCTGGGTTGTATCTTCCAGCACCTCGAAGGCACGAACGAACGTTTGTGAGGTTCCCTGCGCGCTTGTCACCGCGAGTGAAACGCGGTATTTGCCCACCGGCAGCGCGGAAACGTCATGCGCCCCCTCGGCGTCGCCGGACAGCCGTAAACCCGTATAAGGCTTGCCGTCTTTTTCCACTTGGAAATCATATTTGGTGATCGGGTCGCCATAGAGATCGTAGCTGCCGTTGACGATGTCGATGGACTGTCTGCTCGTGTTTTTGATGATCAGCGCCGGTTCCAGCGTGAAGTAGGAATAAGGCGGGTTCATGTTTTTCTTGTCGGTGTACCCGCCGCTGAGCTGCCGCGTCACCGAAGATTGCGCCCCGTGCTTGTCAGTCACCGTCAGGGTGACCAGGTAGGTGTGGTCGTTCTGCAGCGTGCCCGGCAGCCCCGCGACCGGTTGGGTCATCGTGGCCACGTCGATCCAGCTGTACTCGCGCTTTACGATGCCCGCTTTTCTGTCGTCCGGGTCGAAAGATTGCGCGTCGCTGAATTTCGGGTTTTGCTTGTCGGTCAAATCGACCTTCAGGCGCGCCGACGGCGCCCGGTGCGCGGTGACGGTGTTGATAAGCGCGTCGCGGTAGTAAATGTCATAAGTGCCGGGCAGATAGAAGCGGAAATCCAGGTCGGACATGAACTGCCCGCTCAAGACATGCGTTCCCTCCGTGCCTTCGTCCCACCCCAGGTCTTTCGTGGAGTGGTGCACCACTTTCCATTTTCCTTCCGGCCATTCGGCGTCGGCGGTATTGGTTTTCGGCACGCCGGTCACGTCAAGAAACACGTTGTCCGTGACGAGGAAGGCGCTCGCCGCGTTGTTCTGCCAGTAGCGCTTGTAAATTTCGTCCGCGATTTTGGCGATTTGCTTTTCGTAAGTGTCCGTGGCCGCGTCGTCAATATTGATGACCGAGCCCTTCAGACTGTGTTTGCCCAAAAACTCCTCGGATTTCACAGCGTTAGCCTTGCCGCACCAGCCCATGTAGTAGATGTCGTCCGTCGTCAGGCGGGCCAGCAGCTCCGCGGCGATGCTGTTGCTGGAAAAATCATCAATCGGATCCTCATTCAGGTTGACGAGGTATTTCAGGGTGTTCTCGTTCCATTCCGGCTCGCGCACGACTTCGGGCAGCTTGCGCACGATTTCCATGTCCATGGACAGGTTCTGCAGCTTGATGTGAGTCGGCTGAGCACATCTGTGCGAGCGGTAAGAACTCAGGGGGCCGAAGCCGAAGGATTTAAGGAATGTCCGGTCCAGGCGCACCTGGGCGATGCCGCTCCGGTTTTGCTGGTTGCTTTCCGCCGCGCCGGTTGTCGTCCAGGTGAGGGGCACGGCGCTCGGCGCGATCTTCGTCGTCAGCACGCTCTTGTCACCGGTGCTGCCGTTGTACCACACCTTCATGGAGCCGGGCCGGGCTTCTATTTTTATGCGCCGGTATTTATCGGTCGAGCTGTAGGGGGCGCTGGCGATAAGCGTAGCGTCGGGCAATTTGGCGATCACCTCCTTGTTTTCGTCGTGATGGAGGACTGCCGTGTTCAAGTTATTCAGCTTATAAAGCTTCATCGCCGTCCCCTGGCCGCTGCTGTTGTACTCCAAAAACAGCAGATAGCCTCTCATCGTCTGATCCACTGCGTAGGTTCCCTGGATGTCGAGGTTAAAGAGGAAGCCGACGCCGTCGAGCGCGTCATAGGCCTCAAGCTCCTCAATGGCGAACTCGAAGGTTTTCTTGGTCTGCTGGTCATTGGGCAAAAAGCGGAAATCCGTGTACGCTCCCGCCGGATAGCCGTAGAAATCCATCGTGGCGCCGTTGTTGGATTCCATCATGTGGCGCTCATAATTGAGATACGGATGCTTGCTATCGCCGCCAATGTCCAGCTCGATGTAGCTGTGCGTGTTATGGTCGATCTCTCCGGTGCCGAGTGGTTTTGTGTGATCATAAACCCACCATTTGAAAGTGGAGGTGGAGTTCGTGTTCACCGCCCGCGCCGCCGTGATGAATAAATCCTCCGGCGGGATGGGGTGCGGCTTGGCGGCCAGCGCCGCGCGCAAATCGGCCTCAAAGTTGGAAAAATCAACATAAGTCGGCCCCACGGCCAGAGCCACGTCCACCCGGTTGGCCACATGCACGCCCACAGAGGGGTTGGCCGCGGCGGCCGGCGTGGCGGCCAGGGGGGAAAGCAGCATGGTGAATACAAGTAATACTGATAATATCTTGTTTTTCCTCATTTTTGTTCTCCTTCCATAAAAAACAAATAGAAACATACACCCTTTGTTTTTGCAAAGGATTAGTTAAGTATTTTCTGTAAACTACTCGTGTCAGATTCAATTTTTGCTGTCACGCAAGAAGACAGGAAACACAATGGTCATATTATCACATGTTTTATGTAAATGCAAGGCGTAAATATGACTTTTCGACTTTTTTCGGCAAAATTTTTGCGCAACTATGGCGTAAAATTCATATAATATCTAATTGGCTGTATGTTAATACTTAATTAAT
>JAISQG010000137.1 GCA_031274335.1 Gracilibacteraceae bacterium | reverse complement strand
CTGGAGGCCCACGCGCTGGAGCGATACGGCCTGACCGATCTGCTGCGCGACGCCTCCGTTTTGTCCAGGCTGGAGCCGAATATGACGCTCCTGAAACAGATCCTCTCCCTGAAAAACATGATGCAGGGCGAGGTGCTGGACACGGCGCGCCGCATCGTGCGCCAGGTAGTGGACGACCTGACGCGCAAAATGCAGACCGAAATTCGCAGTGCCATAATGGGGCGGCGGGACCGTAACCGGTCCACGCTTTTTCGCTGCGCGAAAAATTTCGACATGAAAAAAACCATCCGCAAAAACCTGAAAAATTACGACCGCGAGCGCGATTGCCTTGTCGTGGAGCGCGTCTTTTTTCACCGCAACGTGGAAAGAATGAATCCGTGGCATATCGTCATCTGCGTCGATGAAAGCGGCAGCATGCTCGACAATGTCATTCACTCCGCCGTCATGGCCGGAATTTTCGCCGGACTGCCCGTTCTCTCGGTCAAGCTCGTCATCTTCGACACGAATATCGTTGATTTGTCCGATTATGTGCGTGATCCGGTGGAAGCGCTCATGAGCGTGCAATTGGGCGGAGGCACGGACATCGGCCGGGCGCTCGCCTACTGTGAAAGCCTGATCGGAACCCCGCTCCGCACGATCGTCGTCCTCGTCAGCGATCTGTGTGACGGAGCCGGCTACAGGCCGATGTTCGCAAGCGCGCGCCGCATTGTGGAAGCGGGGGCGCGCCTCATATGCCTGACCGCCCTGGATCAAAGCTGCGCCGGCATGTATGACCGCACGGCCGCCAAACATCTGGCCGCGCTCGGCGCCTCCGTGGCGGCGCTGACGCCGGGACGGCTCGCGGGCTGGATCGGCGAAATCATCGCGGGAGGCGGAACATGAGCATCAGGCAGGCTGTTTCAGCCGCGGACGCGGATTTTCTGACCGCCCTTGCGAATAAAGGCCTGTATAACCGCGCCCTGCGTGAACTGCCGGAAGCGGGTGTGCGGGTGGAGACGGACGCGACGGGCGAAAAGCTGCGCGCGGAATTCGCGGACGGCACTGTTCTCACTCTGGAGGGAAGCATACGAAACTATGCCTGCTCCTGCCCCTCCCGCGCCGTATGCAAGCATCTGCTCATGGCGGTGCTGGCCGCCCAGAGCGCCTTATCCGCGCCGGAAACGGGCGGGAAAGCGGAGCTCACCGCAGCAACGCCGCCTGATTTTTCCCAGGTGGCAAACGCTTCCGCCGCCGCGCTCTCCAAGCTGGCCGGGGCCAAAGCCCTGCGTGAGGCCGTCTTGGAAAGCCGGAGCCTTGAGGCTGCGGAAATAACGGTCGCGTCCGTGCTGACCGTGACCTTGCCGGAGAGCGGCATGACCGTGCGCTTTTTGCCCGGCGCCCCGCTCGCGGAATCCACCTGCGACTGCAAGGAGGAAAAATTTTGCCGCCACCGGCTCAGAGCGGTTCTGCAATACATTATCGCGCACAAGGGCGCTCTCCCGGAAGAATTTTGGCCAAATGAAAATGAAAACGCTTCCTTCGGCACGGAAGCCCTGGCTTATGCGCGCGATTTTATTGTGGAAATATTTAGAGTTGGTTTGGCCCGCCTGCCTGAAGACGGCGCGGACAGATTTTCGCAGCTCGCGGCCATTTGCCACGGCCACCGCCTGGCCAATATGGAACGCCTGGCCAGCCGCATCGCCGGCCATCTCAGACATTATGAACAGCGGAGCGCGGTTTTCCGGCGAGAGATCTTGGCGGACGACCTTTGCGCCCTTTTGCTTCTGGAGGAGAAAATCAGCGCCGGGGCGGCGGACAAGGCGACCGTGGGGGTTTTTCGCGACAGCTATCTGCCGCTACCCCCCGTTTTCCTCACCGGCCTCGGCGCGTATGGCTGGGAGTCGCCCGGCGGATACACGGGCGTGACGGTCATCATGTACTCCCCGGACAGCAAGCGCCTCCTGCGCTACACGTCGGTGCTGCGGACAGCGCAATCGTCCGGAATAGAGGATATGTATAAAGGAGGCGCGCCTTGGGGCTTGCCGCTTTCGCTGGCCCAGCTGGGGCAAAGCCGTCTGCGTCTCACGGGAGGCAGGGCGAACGCGACAGGCCAGCTTTCCGCTTCGGCGGAGAGCCGGGCGGAATTGCTCGGTCCGGTTTTTCTCGCGGATCCGGCTCTTGACCCGTTGGTGTATGAAAATTTTGCCACGCTGCTGGAAGCGATCTGGCGTCACAGGGAAAACAGCAGCGAAGGCGAGCGGTTTTACGCGCTCCTTAAACCGGCCGCCGTGCTCGAGAGCGGCTACGATCGGATTGCTCAGGTTTACACACTGCCCTTGCGCGACCTGGAAGGGCGGATTCTGACGCTCAAGGCGCGTTATGAGCCCACAACCAAGCTCCTGCTGGATAATTTGACGGAATTGGAGCCGCGGCTGGCCGAAGAACCGGGGATTTTTCTCGTCTCGGCTTATATTGAGGATGGACGGCTTGTAGCGTTTCCGCTCACCCATTACGGGGAAAGCCGCTGGGATCTCGGACTGGAGCGGAAGAAACAAAAAACAGCCGCCGCTCCGCGTTATGACTGGGGGATATAGTGGAATTCGCGGAATTGCGCCGATTGCTGACCAACGCGCGATCGGAATTGGATGATCTTTTTGCCCGGGGGCTGAACCGCGGCCATCATCAGAACACGGCGCTCAGGGAGGTGAGCGCGGATTTTGCGCGGGCCGGCCTTCTGAGCGGGGCGGACGCTTTTGCCCGGCTGGCGGATTCGCTGGTGCTGGCCCGGGTGGACGCGGAATGGACAGCGGCGGAACCGGCCATGTGTTTCGCTCGCTGCCGCGAATATACGCGGATTTGCCTTGAACGCCTTGAGGATATGGAAGCGGCGGCCCGCCTCAAATAGACTGACACAAAGGCGCACATTGACA
>JAISQG010000114.1 GCA_031274335.1 Gracilibacteraceae bacterium | reverse complement strand
GAATACAATATCGGCGGCGACGGCTGGGAGACGGAGCGCCTGCTGAAACGCGCCGGTTACGAAGTGGTCGCCGTCCTCACGGGCGACGGCAGCTATGAAACTTTGCGCAACGCTCATCTGGCCAGCTTGAACCTCGTGCAATGCCATCGCTCGATCAACTATATCGCCGAAATGATGAAGACCAAATACGGCACGGACTGGCTGAAGGTCAATTTTGTCGGCATCCGGGCCACGATGCAGTCCATGCGTGAGATCGCCCTGTATTTCGGCGACGAAGACCTGATCAGGCGCACGGAAGAAGTCATCGCCGACGAGCTGGCCGACATCGCCGAAGCGCGGGAATATTACCGCGGGCTCCTGGAAGGAAAAACCGCCGCCCTGTACGTGGGCGGATCGCGCGCGCATCATTACCAGTATTTGCTGGCTGATTTCGGTGTCAGCACCGTCCTGGCCGGACATGAGTTTGCCCACCGGGACGATTACGAGGGGCGCGAAATCATTCCGAGCATCAAGGAGGACGCCGACAACAAAAACATCGAACATCTCAGCGTGGAAAAGGATGAGCAGAAATACCGGGCTTTTCTTTCGCCGGAAAAATATGAGGAATTGCGCGGGCAAATCAACCTGGAACGTTACGACGGCATCATTCCCGATATGAAAAGCGGCAGTTATGTCGTGGACGACCTGAACCATTTTGAGACAGAGGAATTTCTGCGCTTGCTTAAACCGGATATTTTCATGTCGGGCATCAAGGACAAATATATGCTGCAAAAGGCGGGCGTCGTTTCCCGCCAGCTGCATTCCTACGATTACAGCGGCCCCTACGCCGGGTTCCAGGGTGCGATCTGCTTTGCCCGCGACCTGACGATGGGCCTTTACGCTCCGGCCTGGCAGCTTGTAACGCCGCCCTGGCGCAAAAAACCCACGCTGGAAGCGACATTCCAGGAAGGAGGCGACAGCGTTGCTTAATCTCACGCCGAAAGAAGTGGCCGCGCGCAGCGGGCTGCGGATCAATCCCTGCAAAACCTGCCAGCCGGTCGGAGCGCTTTATGCGGCGCTGGGCGTACACCGCTGCATGCCGCACAGTCACGGTTCCCAGGGTTGCGCCTCCTATCACCGCACTTTTCTGAGCCGGCATTTCAAAGAACCGGCCATCGCCTCCACCAGCTCTTTCACGGAAGGGGCTTCGGTGTTCGGCGGCGGCAGCAATATCCGCACGGCGGTCAAAAACGTGTTCGACATCTACAACCCGGATATCATCGCCGTGCATACCACCTGCCTGAGCGAAACGATCGGCGACGACATGGGTTCCTATATCAGCGAAATGGATCTCCCGGAGGGCAAGTACGTCGTGCACACGAACACGCCGAGTTATGTCGGCTCCCATATCGACGGCTTTGCCAATATGATGACCGGGTTTATCAACTATCTGGCGAATAAGACGGGGGAGGGGAACGGCAAAACCGCTCTTTTCCCCGGCTTTCTCAATCCGGGCGACATGCGGGAATTGCGGCGGATTGCTTCTCTGATGAAAGTGCCGCATATTTTGTTCCCGGACACCAGCGGGGTGATGGACGCGCCGATGACCGGCGTTTACGCCATGTATCCGAGCGGAGGCACGACCATCCCGGAGATCATCGCCTTGGGGGATTGCGCGCAAACGCTGGCCCTGGGTGAATTGACGAGCGAGGAACCGGCCGGCGTGCTGGAGCGGAAATGCAAGGTGCCTTATAAGCTCCTGCCCTTGCCCATCGGCGTGGCCAACACCGACGCCCTGGTCATGGAGCTTTCCCACCTGCTGGCGGAGGAGCCGGCGGCGGAACTGGAGGAAGAACGGGGGCAGCTGCTGGACGTCATGCTGGACGCGCATTTTTATCATTATGGCCGCAGCGTGGCCGTGTTCGGCGACCCGGACACCGTGCTGGGATTGACCGCCCTCGTCCTGGAAATGGGAATGTTGCCAAAATATGTAGTCACAGGCACGCCGGGCGAGGCTTTTACGCGCAAGGCCAACGCTGTTTTGGCCGCCCACGGTGCCCAGGGCTGCCGAGCCAAGGCGGCCTGCGACCTGTTTGAACTGCATCAGTGGCTGAAAAACGAACCGGTGGATCTTTTGCTCGGCACGAGCTACGGCAAGCAGATTGCCAAGGCGGAGGACATTCCGTTTGTCCGAGCCGGGTTCCCGATCCTCGACCGATATGCCCACTCCTATTTTCCCATCGTCGGCTACCGGGGCGCGCTCCATCTGGTGGAAAAAATTTCGGACGCCCTCATGGAACGGCAGGATCGCGACGCGGCGGATGAGGATCTGGAGCTGGTGATGTAGAAAGGGAAGCGAGATGAACAACGCAAAAATACTGGCGGAGCGCCGAGAATTCATCGGAGAGGGTGCGCGGGGCAAATCCATCGCCTGCGAGAAAAACAGCGCCTCCGGGGCCGTCAGCCAGCGTGCCTGCGTTTATTGCGGGGCGCGGGTCGTGCTGAACCCCGTCACCGACGCTTTTCACATCGTACACGGGCCCATCGGCTGCGCCAGTTACACCTGGGACATTCGCGGCAGTTTGACCAGCGGCAGCGAGCTTTTCCGCAACAGTTTTTCCACGGATCTGCAGGAAAAAGACATCGTTTTCGGCGGCGCGGCAAAACTGGCGGCCGCCATCGAGGAAGTGGCGGAGACCTACCGGCCGAAACTCATTTTCGTTTACGCCACCTGCATCGCCGGCGTTATCGGCGACGACGTGGGAGCGGTTTGCCGCGCGGCGGAAGAAAAATTCGGTCTCCGCTGCATCGCCGTGCAATCCTCCGGGTTTTCCGGCACAAAATCCTTCGGCTACCGTCTGGCCTGCGATGCCCTGATGGAACTGATTTTGCCGCATAAGCGCCCGGCGGGGACCCGGGGCCTGGGAGTGAACATCCTGGGCGATTACAATCTGGCCGGGGAGATGTGGATCATCGAAAACTACATGCGGCGGATCGGGGTGCCTGTCGTCGCGACCATCACCGGCGACGCCGCGTATGAAACCCTGATCAAAGCCCCGACGGCGCGGCTCAATCTCGTGCAATGCGCCGGTTCCATGTCTTATTTGGCCAAACGGATGGAGGAGGAATTGGGCATCCCTTTTATGAAAATCAGCTTTTTTGGCGTGGAAGATACCAGCGCTTCCCTGCTGCGCGTCGCCCAAGCCGCGGGCGGCGGGGAGATCGTCCGGCGGGCGGAGCGTTTCACGGCGGAACAGGAAAAGAAAACCAACGCTGTCACCGCGCCGTATAAAAAGCATTTGGCCGGCAAAAAAGCGGCGATCTTTGTCGGCGGCGGGTTTAAGGCTATTTCCCTCATCCGCCAGTTCAACGCTATGGGCATGGAAACGGTATTGGTCGGCACGCAAACCGGCCAGCCCGAGGATTATGAAATCATCAGCGGCCTAGTGGGGCCGGACGCCGTAATTCTGGACGACGCCAACCCCAGCGAGCTGGAAGCCTTCATGCAGGAAAAAGGGGCGCAGATTCTCGTTGGCGGCGTGAAAGAGAGGCCGCTGGCTTTCAAATTAGGCGTGGCTTTTTGCGACCACAATCACGAGCGCAAACACGCGCTGGCGGGTTATGAAGGCGTGATCAATTTCACGCGCGAAGTGCATCTTTCCATGAACAGCCCCGTGTGGGGCTATGTCAGCGGATAGCAAGGAGAGCGCCATGAGCGGGAATTTAGTCAATTTGAATGTCAATCCATGTAAAATGTGTATGCCTCTGGGCAGCGCGAGCGCTTTTTACGGCATCCGGGGCTGCATGACGATCCTGCACGGCTCGCAGGGCTGCAGCACCTATATCCGCCGCCATATGGCGACGCATTACAATGAGCCCGTGGATATCGCTTCTTCGTCTTTGACGGAGGAAGGCACGGTGTTCGGCGGCGAAAAAAATCTGATCAAAGGGCTGGAGAACCTGATCCGTCTTTATGACCCGGAAGTAATCGGCGTGGCGACGACCTGTCTGGCTGAAACCATCGGGGAGGATGTGCCGCGCATCGTGCAGGATTTTCGGGACAGTCATCCCGACTTGCGGGCCAGCATCATCACCGTGCCGGCCGCCGGATATGCCGGTACGCAGTACGAAGGATTTTTCCGCGCCCTGCGCGCCGTCGTGGCCCAAACGGAGCAGGACGCGGCGCCGCATAACGGTATAAACCTGATTACCGGCATGATTTCGCCGGCCGACACACGCTTTTTGCTCGCGCTCCTGGCGGAAACGGGCCTGGAAGCCACTCTGCTGCCTGATTTATCGGAAAACCTGGATGGCGGGCATGAGGAGGCTTACCGCAATCTGCCGTCCGGCGGCACGCCGCTCGCGAAAATAGCGCGGATGGCCGGAGCGCGGATGAGCATTGAGATTGCGGAATTCATACCGCCGGAGTTGTCGCCGGGCCAATATCTGGAAGAAAATTTTGGCGTCCCCCTGCGGCGCTGCGCCCTGCCCGTCGGCCTGCGGGATACCGACCGTCTGCTCGCCCTGCTGGAGGAAGCCGGCGGCCGGATTACGCCCGCGCTGCAGAAACAGCGCCGCCGTTATCTTGACGCTATGGCTGATTCCCACAAATACAACGCGCTTGTGCGCGCGGCTGTTTTCGGCGAGCCGGATTTTGTTTACGCCGTCAGCCGTCTGTGCGTCGAAAACGGCGCTTTGCCGGTGTTGACGGCGACGGGCGCCTCCTCGCCTCTATGGCAGGAAAAATTGCGGGAAGAAGTCGCCCCGGCCGCCGCTTATCATATGGAAGAAAACTGCACGGCGCTGGACAATTGTGATTTTGATCTGCTGGAGGAACAGGCTCGGCTGCTCGGCGTGAATGTGCTGATCGGCAGTTCGGACGGGCGACGCGCGGAGGAACATTTGGACATCCCCCTGGTGCGCTGCGCTTTTCCCTGCCATGACTTTGTGGGCGGGCAGCGCCAGCGGATGCTGGGCTATGAAGGCGGGCTGGCTTTTTTGGACAGCGTGACGAACGCTGTCATCCACAGCAGGGGCCGCCGCTACCGCGGGGAATTGTTTTCCAAATACTACCACAAGGCGGTGCCCCCTTCTCCCGCTCCCGCGCCCGGGCCGGCGCCCGAGCCGGCGACGAACCGCCGGGAAGCGAATGCGTCTAAAAGCGCGGTTCATCCCTGTTTTAACGGCGGCGGCGGTGATTATGCCATGATGCATTTGCCGGTCGCCCCGGCCTGCAATATTCAATGCCGCTATTGTTTGCGCAAGTTTGACTGCCCGAACGAGAGCCGCCCCGGCGTGACGAGCGAAGTGCTTTCGCCGCGCGAGGGCTACGAAAAATTTCTGGCCGTCAAGGCGCGGATGCCTGAACTGACCACGGTGGGCATTGCCGGCCCCGGCGACGCGCTGGCCGATTTTGCCGCCGTGCGCGAGACGCTGCGCCTGATTCGCGCCGCCGACCCGGACATCACGTTTTGCCTGTCCACGAACGGCCTGCTTCTGCCGCTGTATGCCGAAGAATTGGTGGAAATCGGGGTTTCGCACGTCACGGTGACGGTGAATGCCCTGACCCCGCAAATGGGGGCGCGGATTTACGCCCATGTCGATTATCTAGGCGAAAATTACACGGGCGAGGCGGGAGCGGCGATACTCCTGGCCAATCAGTTCGCGGGCCTCCGGCGCGCGGCGGCTCTGGGCATGGTTTGCAAGGTCAATATAGTTTTGCTTCGGGGCATCAACGACGAGGCCGTGCGTGACATCACGGAAAAGGCGAAAGCACATGGCGCAAGTATTGCGAATATTATGCAAATGATTCCGGTGCCGGGCACGGAATTCGCCGGGATGGAAATGGTCAGCCACAAGGATGTTCAGGCTATCCGGCGGAGCTGCGGCGAAATTCTGCCACAGATGTATCATTGCCGTCAGTGCCGCGCCGATGCCATCGGCAAATTGGGCGAGGATCGCTCGCTTTATTTTCGCAAGGTGGCTGCTTTGCCGGCCGGCGCGGATAAAACAGCGGGAGTTTTGCGCTTTGCCGTCACTTCCCGCGGCGGCATGCTGGTGGATCAGCATTTCGGCCAGGCGAACGAGATCTATATTTACGATTACGCGGACGGCCGGGTCTGTTACCGCGAGCGGCGCGGCGTCGTGGGCACGGGCGGCTGTGGCGGTGCCGGCGGCGGAAAGGCTGCGGCGGAGGAATTAAGCGCGAAAATGGAAGCGCTCATGCGGGCGGTGGATGATTGCGATGCCGTGCTGACCATGCGCGTGGGCGAGGCGTCGCGGGAAAGACTGCGCGCCAAAGGCATTGACGTGCGCCTCACCTACGACCGGATTGAGGACGCCGTGCGGGACGCCGGACAGGCCTCCCCCGGGAGGTGAAACGCGACTTATTCTAATGAGGAGTATAAACATGATTACGCCAAAATATCACTGCCTGACGCAGGTTAAATAAAGCGCGGGCCAGAAACAGACCCGATAGCGTCAGGCGGGGCGGTTTTAGCGCCTGGAGGCGCCGACACCCGGAAGCGCGGAAAACGCACAATGATGCAGGAACGTTGCCCGCACGATTAAAGCATGGATCATGAAGCAGGCGGGCAACTTGTGCGTTTGCCGCGCCTGACTCGACGGGAGCCGAAGGCGCTAAACCCTTTCCCGCCCCGACTGACTTATTCTAATGAGGAGTATAATCATGATTACGCCAAAATATCACGTGTTTGTCTGTGCCGGCACGAAACTGGCCGGAGACAAAAAAGGCATGTGCCACACGCGCGGCAGCGTGGATCTGGCACGAAAGTTCATGGAGGAAATTGACGACCGCGAATTATCCGGGGAAGTAATGCTCAGTACGACAAGCTGCTTCGGTGTTTGTGAAAAAGGGCCGGTGGTGGTGGTGTACCCCGACGGGGTCTGGTACGGGGGCGTCAGTGCGGCGGATGTGGAAACTATCACCGAGCAACATCTCGAAGGCGGCGAACCGGTCAAACAGCTGATGATTTGAAGTGAAGTTAAGACGAAGGGGGCAATTGCCGATGGTGTAATATAGTTTGTGTAAACTTCGAATCC
>JAISQG010000272.1 GCA_031274335.1 Gracilibacteraceae bacterium | reverse complement strand
CAAAAGCAATGACGGCGGAAATATTTATAATTTCGGGATTTCTGGGCGCGGGGAAAACGACTTTGATCCAGAAATTGCTACGGGAAGCCCTGGTTGGAGAAAAAACAGCCATAGTGGAAAACGATTTCGGCGAAATCAGCGTCGACGCCGCCCTTCTCAGGACGGGCGGCATTGAAGTTACGGAATTGAATTCCGGCTGCATCTGCTGCGGCATAACGGGCGATTTTGTCAAATCCCTGCGCGGGCTATTGACCCGGTTTGAACCGCGCGTCGTGCTGATTGAGCCTTCGGGCGTAGGCAAACTCTCGGATATAGCCGCGGCCTGCGCCGGCCCGGACATTGGCGCCCTGGCCTCCGTGCGGCGCAAAATCACCGTTGTGGACGTCAAACGCTGCCAAATGTACCGCGACAATTTCGGTGAGTTTTTCATTGATCAGATTGAAAACGCCGATCTCGTTCTTCTCTCCCGCACCGAAGATTTTCCCGGCCGGGCGGAGACTGCCCGCGAAATCGTCCGGGAAATCAACGCGCGCGCGGATGTCCTGACTCAGCCCTGGGCGGATATTGACGCCGCCGGCCTGCTGTATGCCGGGGCTTGCGAGCCGGAAGGCTGCGAGCATGACCATGACCATGACCATGACCATGACCATGAGCATGGGCATGACCATATGGCGGATGAAATATTCGACACAGTCACCATCAGGACCGACCGGTTTTTCAGCCGCGAGGAATTGCAGGCGCGGCTGGCGGCGCTGGAAAACGCGGCCGGCCTGGTCCTGCGCGCCAAGGGCGTGATGCGCGGCCCGGCCGGCAACTGGAATCTGCAATATCTGCCCGGCGACTGGCGGATTGAGCGCTGCGCCGCGGACGGCGGCACGCTTTGCATCATCGGGCGCGATTTGAACCAAAGCGAGCTGGCAGGCATTTTTGGCGGAGTGCCTGCATGATCACGCCCGTTTACGTCCTGACGGGATTTCTGTCCGCCGGGAAAACCTCGTTTCTGAACAATCTCCTGAGCCGCGACGACTGGCGCAATATCAGCATACTGACGCTCCAGTTCGAAAGCGGCGAAACCGAATTGTCCGCTGCGGGCGCGTCGCGCCGGAATTTGATTTTTCCGCTAAAAAACCTGGAGCAACAGCCGGAACAGGTGGCGCGCCTGATTCGCCGGCAGCTGCGGGACGGCGATTTTGACGAAATTTGGATCGAGTGGAACGGCATGGCGTCTTTCACCCGCCTGCACACTCTGTTGCTGCATCCGCTTTTGCGCGGACGGTGCCGGATGCGGCGCGTCATTCATATCGCCGACGGAGCGGAGCTGGAGAAACTGCTGGGCCGGACAGGCAAAGCCCTACCGGAGCAGATCGCGAACAGCGATTTTGCCCTGGTGCGCAACGAGGAGGCGGGCGGGCGGGTCAGAATCCGCAAATTGCTGCGTTCGGTCAATCCGGGCATCCAGGCTTACGGCATCGACTCTTACACCGATTTTTACCGGCAGATGCTGCGCAAAACCCATCCGTCTTTTCTCATATTCGTCTTGCTGGCCGCGCTGCTGAGTGCCGCCTATCTCGTGCTGACTCCCCGTCTGCCGGAAATGGGCATCCCGGCCGGCCGGATCGTGAATGTTTTCCTGGGCATCATTTTGCAGGCGATACCGTTTTTGCTCGTCGGAGTCCTGATTTCGGGTGCGATAGAAATATTTGTCAGCCGGGCGGCCATCGAGAGCCGCTTCCCGAAAACCACCCCGGCCGGAATGGCGACCGCCGTTGTGGCCGGTTTCTGCCTTCCCGTCTGCGACTGCGCTTCCATCCCCGTGTTTCACGGCCTGGTCAGAAAAGGGGTCCCTCTGCCGGCGGCCGTCACGTTTATGACCGCGGCACCGGTCATAAACCCTGTGGTAATTTTTTCCACATACCACGCCTTCAGTGGCGACATGCGCATAGTCGCCCTGCGCGTCTTTATCGGCCTTATCGCCGCCGTGACGGTGGGACTGACTTTTGCCGCCGCGCCGCCCAAAAAACAGCTCCTGACCGGCGGCATCCTTGACCGCCTCATGTGCGGGTGCGGCTGCGCGGAGGATGCCGGAAGCGAAACCTCCTTCACGGGAAAAATCGGTTTGCTTTTTCGCCACGCTCAGGCCGAATTTTTCAACATGGGCAAGTATCTCATCCTCGGATCGTTTATTTCCGCGGTTTTCCAGGCGGCGGGCCCCCGGACGCTGGCTTCGTCCACGCGCGGTGCCGGGCTGGCGCTTTCTCTGGCCATCATGATGGTTATGGGCTTTGTGCTTTCCCTCTGTTCCTCGTCCGATGCCGTCGTCGCCCGCAGCTTTGCCAGCCAGTTCCCCTCCGGCGCCCTGATGGGCATCATGGGTTTCGGGCCGATGATGGACATAAAAAACGCCCTGATGCTGTCCTCCGTTTTCACGGGCCGGTTCATCCTCCGGCTGGCGCTCACGGCGTTCGCCGTTTGTTTCGCGTTCGTTTTTCTCTATGCCAATATCGGAGGTATTTGATCATGCGCTTCAGAGACTTTGACCGGCAGGTTTTGCTCGAGTCCCTTTGTTCCGTCGTTTTTGCCCTGCTGCTGATCCGGCTCATCCGCACCGGCGGTTATCTGAGTTATGTAACGCCGCGCATGGCGCTGTATCTTTATTTTACGGCGGCGGTCATGCTGATCTGGGCGGCCGGAGGTATCCTGCGCCTGCGCCGCCCGCGGCGCCGGGCGCGCGGCGCCCATTGTTTTGTGCTGGCGGTTCCAATCCTGCTCCTCATCCTGCCGCATGCCCCCCTGTCCCCGGCGGATTTGTCCTGGAATTACGCCGGCGCGAACGCCCTGCCCTCTCCCGTCTCCGGAGCTTCAGCCGCCGCCGGCCTGCCGCTGGACGCCGTGTCCGGCGAAGCTGATTATCTCGCGGTTTCGGACGGCCTTCCCGCCGTCCCGCCCGGCGCGGATGAGGCGACCAAATGCATCACCGTCGCCGGCGACCAGTTTTATCCCTGGCTGAACGAAATTTCCGCGAATCTTGACAAATACGAAGGCTGGCAGATCTACATCACGGGCTTTGTCTTAAAGGATCCGGAGGTTTTCCTCGAAAACGAGTTTATGGCGGCCCGTCTAGGCATGACCTGCTGCGCCGCCGACCTCGTTCCTTACGGCTTAATCTGCCATTACGAGGAAACCCCCGCTTTGGCGGCCGACACATGGGTCACTGTCGAAGGGCTTATTCACGCCGGGGAGTACGACGGCTGGCCGGAGCCGCAGGTCATTGTGACCGGAATCGCGGCGGCGGAAGAGGAACCCGGTTATATTTATCCGTTTGGCTAGGGAAACGCTGATTAATGTCATTCCGAGGGAGCGACTGATGAATCTTGAAAACACTGGATTGCTTCGCTGCGCTCGCAATGACGAAGGGATAAATCAGTGTTTCCCTTAAGAAAAAGGAGGCGGCAATATGCAGGAACAAGGCGAAGTCATTGATTTGGTGGAA
>JAISQG010000250.1 GCA_031274335.1 Gracilibacteraceae bacterium | reverse complement strand
GGCTATCGGGCAGCCGGCTTCGATTTGTCAATTCTTTTAAAAGCTGCTCTTAACAGTCAGCAGACCGGAGAAGAAATTTCTAAGAGGCAGCGCCTGCGCATTGAGTGCAATGAGACTTTTGTTTATTCCCTGTATCAGGCCGGGTTTATTCCGTCCTTTTTTGAAAAAGTGGATGGCGAATATAAGCCTTTCCGCGATCTTTATGACTTGGATCAGCTTATAGATCAGGCTTTGGAACCTTTTAAAAATTATCCTGAGAGGGTTCCTTTGCATAAAAAACTTGGAGAATGAGGTTGTAAAAATTGTCACCAGTGTTCGCTGTTGCCGATAAAGTCGGCCCCCGCCTCAATGCGCAAATCTTTTGTCACAATGTCGCCGTGCAGTTTGCCTGTGGTAGTAATTTCCAGTAAATTTTCCACCATGACGCTGCCGAATACGCTGCCGCCGATGCTCGCGTTGCGTGATTTGACGTCCCCTCTCACCTCGGCGGATGCGCCCAGCGTCAAATCGCCCTGCACCTCGATTTCCCCTTCCAGCCGGCCTTCAATTCGCGCGTTGCCTTCGGAAGTGATTTTTCCCACCACCAGTGCGTCCACCGGCAGAATAAAAAGGCTCGTGTTCTTGTTGTCGGCCATCAGTGCCGCCTCGCTTTTCCTAGTTTTGCAACAGCCGGCGCTCGATCGCCCGGCCGATTTCCGTGCCCAGAAGCCGCTGGGTCGCGTCCTGCAGCAGCCACTCGTATTCCGCCGGATTTGACATGAAAGCGTTTTCTATCAGCACGGCGGGGCAATTGGTCAGCCGGGTCAGGGCCAGATTGCTGGAATACAGGCCCGTACCGCTTTGCGGCTGTCCGGTCGCCGCGCTCAGTGCGTCGGCGAAAAATCTGGCGTCCGCCGCCTGGGACGGCAGGGAGTAACAAATCAAAAGTCCTTTGGTGATTGTCTGGTCCGTCGTATTGGCCACGGCATTGTTGTGAATGGACACCGCGATATCCGGGCTGACTTTTTTGATCATGGCCACGCGGTCGTCCAGAGAAACGAAGGTGTCGTCCGTGCGGGTCATGACGACCGTCGCGCCGGCGCCGCGCAAATACTCCGCCGCGTAATGCGTGATGGCCAGGTTGATGTCCTTTTCCGCCGGTCCCGCCGTGAGCGCCGCTCCGAGCGCTCCGTTTTCGCTGCCGCCATGCCCGGCGTCAAGCAATACCTTCATGCCGGCCATCCCGGCCGCCCGCGCGGGCGGATGCCTGAACCCGATGACGAGCCCGCCGTCCCGGAAATCGACGTAATACCCCGCCGGCGTCACGCCGTCATGAAAACGGAAAGCGTAGCGGGTGTTCACCCCCTGCTCGCCCGCCGGGACGATGTCGCGGACGACCGCGTTTTCTTTTAATTCCGGCGGCCGGGCAAAAGCCGTGTTGTATAAAGTCAGCACCGCCTGACCGCTCTGCATTTCGACGCTGTAATATGTTTGCACCGGCATTTTCAGTCTGATCTCCGTGGCGCGGCTCTCCGTCAGCGGCGTCGTCTTAAAGGCGAGAACCTGGTTGCGGGGCAAGGCCGCTCCGCTGTAGTTCACCGCGCTTTTGAAAATATAGCTGCCGTCGGCCAGCCGGTAATATGAGCCGCTTTGCCCGGTGACGGCGCAGGTTGTGCCGCGCACAAGCGGTTCGAGCAAGGCGTAGGACGTGCCGGGGCCCTGCCGGTGCGTGATATTGTCCAGCCGCACCACGCCGTGGCCGCCCAGCGGCGTATATCCGGTCGGATCGGGCGTCGCCGGCTTTTTGGCTTCGCGCGTCACGACCACCGTCTTCGTGATGCCGTTGTTTTCCAGCGTATAGCGGTTTTCACCCATTTGCAGCGACAGATACTGGGCGAAAAAACCGTGTTCCGTGTAAGATATGGGCGCGCCGTTCAGATAAAGCGGATAATCATAGTCGCAGGCACCGTACAGGCTGATATGATCCCCCGTCGTCACCGCGTTTTCTCCGGGCGCGGCGATGATGATCGTATGCGGATTCGCGTAAGGCGCCGGCGTAAAAGCCGCGGCCGCCGCAGGCAGACCGAGAATAAGCGCCGCAGCCAGCAACAGCGTCCCCACCCGTTTGCTTCGTTTCATATTGTCACTCCTTTACCGCCCGCCGGGACGGAGCAAATCTTCCCGTTCGTGTTTTCTGCCGCGCCGCATGAGGAGGTCAGAGGCTTCCTCCGTGTTCAGCCCTTCAAACAACACGCGGTGGGCCTGTTCGGTGATCGGCATTTCGATGCCCCACAGCCGGCTCAGTTCATAGGCCACTCTGGTGTTGCGCACGCCCTCCACGACCATGCCGACCTCCGCCAGCACCTGCTCCAGCGGCATCCCCGCCCCCAGCAGGCGTCCGGCCCGCAGATTGCGGCTGTGCGCGCTCATGCAGGTGACAATGAGGTCGCCGATGCCGGCCAGGCCGAAAAAAGTGGCCTGTTCCGCGCCGAGCGCCACGCCGAGCCGTGCCATTTCCGCCGCGCCCCGCGTGATGAGCGCGGCTTTGGTGTTGTCGCGGGAAGCCGTGCCTTCCACCGCGCCGCAACAGAGAGCGATGATATTTTTCAAGGCGCCGCCCAGCTCCACGCCAATTATATCCAAATTTGTATATATACGGAATTTATCCGTCATCAGCAGATCCTGTACAAACTCCGCCACAGCCGGATCCACAGCGGCCGACACCACGGCGGTCGGCACCTCTCGCCCCACTTCTTCTGCGTGGCTCGGCCCGGACAGCACGGCGACCGGATTATCCGGCAGCTCGGCTTTGATGACCTCGCTCAGTCGCATATGAGTGTTTTCTTCCATGCCCTTGGCCGTGCTGATAACGACGCCGCCGGCCGGCAAAAGGCCGCGCAATCGTCCCGCTGCCACGCGCACCGCATGGGAGGGCACGGCCAGCACCGCCGCCTCGCTCAAGGCCAAGCAGGTTTCATCCGCCACGGGCGCTATGGCCGCCGGCAGGATGACGCCCGGTAAATAGCGCCTGTTTTCGCGAGAGCGCGCCATTTCTTTCATTTCTTCTTCCCGCCGCCCGCAGAGAAAAACCTCATGCCCGCCGCGCGCCAGCACGAAGGCCAAAGCGGTTCCCCAGCTTCCGGCGCCGTATACCGTCACCCGCATAATAACTCCCCAGACAACTCCTTAAACTCTTTCCAGCGTCGCGATCCCGCGGCTGGCCGCCAACTCTTTCGCTTTGTCCTCCGGCAGGAAAGAGAGGGCCATCTCCACCTTTTTCCCGGCGCGGCGCAGCTCGCGGCACCGCCTGATCACTTTTAGCGGCGACTGCCCGTAAACCAGAATGTCGGCGCCCGCTGCGGGAACCGCCTCCATTTGCTCCGCGATCAGGCCCAGATGGAGGGCGAACCCGGTGGCCGGCCGCGGAAAGCCAAAATCACCGTATAGGCCGTCATAACGGCCTCCGTCCAAAATCGGCGCGCCCACATGCGGCAAATACCCTTCAAACACGGCGCCGGTATAATACGAAAACCCTTGCAGAATCCCCAGGTCCAGCGTCACTTCCCGCTGCACGCCAAACTCACCCAAATAGCTGTAGACAGTGCGCAAGGTTTCCGCCGCCCGCCGGACCGGGAGGATCGCGCTCCATTCTTCCAGGGCGTCCAGCACCTCTTCCCGCCCGGTCAAAGTCGGCAGCGCGGTCAAAAGCCGGGCCGCCGTCTCCGGCATATTATGCGCCTGAATCAATTCTTCCAGCTTCACGATGTCCTTGCGGGCCACACCGTCCTCCAGCTCGCGCCGCAGCGCGCCTTCCACCCGGAATTCCTGCATAAACCCGTTCAAAATACCGTTGTGGCCGAGACCGAGGCGAAAACCGCGCAAATCCAAGGCTTTCAGCACCTCGACCGCCAGAGCCAGCACTTCCGCGTCCGCCAAAGGGGATTCTTCTCCCACCAATTCGGCGCCGGCCTGATAAAACTCCCGCTGGCCATCCGCGCCGTTGCGGTAGACCGGCCCGGAGTAGCAAAAACGGAACGGCGAAGCTTCCTCCCGGCACCAGGAAGCCGCCATGCGCGCGATAGGCGTGGTAAATTCCGGCCTGAGCGCCAGTATATTGCCGTCCCGGTCGAAAAATTTGTACAGCCTGTCGTCCTGATCCGGCCCCGGCTCGACGCAATCCCGGTATTCCAGGCCGGGCGTCCGCACTTTGCGGTAGGTCCAGTCCTGCATGACCGCAAGCGCTTTTTGCTGCGTCGCTTCCAGCAGGGCCAGCTGCTCCGGCAGCAAATCATTCATGCCTTCCGGCTGTTTCAAGCCCAAAGGACCTCGCTTCATCTCCATCCCCTCGTTTCAACGGCGGCCGCCCGGCCGGATTATGCGCCCGCCGGCACCGCCCGGCTGCCGCCCGCGCCCCCGCGGTTCCGCCAGCACCGCCGCCCAAATGACGCCTCGCAGAACGTCTTGCGGGCTGATATCAAGCGCCGCGCGGGGAACTTCCGTTTCCTCCGGCGGTCGGGGCGTGTCCAGCCAAACGCTGCGGTAATGCTCGCTGTGCCCCTCGTCGCCCCAGACGCCTTCCTGTCCCTGCACGCTCTCATTGATGCGGTCAGGCAAAAGGTCGCCCAGAGGATTGCGGTTGCCCTGCGTGTAGCGGTGTTCATGCGCCGGCGGATGAGCGGCTTCTTGTTTTCTTTCGCCGGTCGCCGGCAGCCAAAGCCCGTCATCCCTCGGCACCGGCGTCTCCGTCCGCTCCGGGCGGACGCGCGTGTATCTGTAGGAACGCGCCCGGTCCGCCTCCGGCGCAGCTTCCCCCAGATATTCCCGCACCCGCGCGTCGGCTTCCGCCGCTTCCAGCCGACTGGACATCTTTTGCAGGATTTCTTCCTTTGACGGCAAAGGGAGGGTCTCGCTCACGTCGTCGGCTGTCTCCCGTCCGCTGCGCTGTTTCCGGCCGAATATGCCCAGCCGGGAGACTGTGAGCGCCACGATAAAAATTATAACGGAAATTACTTCGATTAAATCCATGAAATTCCTCCCGGGATTATTTCTTCGGCTCGCTGTCCGGCGCAAGATATTTGGGCTGCGTCGTCGTCGTGCTGATATTGTCCCGCATCTTCGTGT
>JAISQG010000199.1 GCA_031274335.1 Gracilibacteraceae bacterium | reverse complement strand
GATTGACCATCCCGTCCGCTGGGAGGAAAGCATCCGCCATATGCTGGCCGCCGGGGCCGCCGTTTTCGTCGAAGCGGGCCCGGGGCGGACTCTCAGCGGTTTCGTCCGCAAAATCGCCCCGGAGGCGCGAACGCTGAACATTCAAGACGCCCAAAGCTTAGAGCAAGTCAAGGAGCTTTTGCCATGCTAAAAGAAAAAACGGCGCTGGTCACGGGCGGTTCCCGCGGAATCGGCCGGGCCATCGCCTTAAAACTGGCCGCGGCCGGCGCCGCCGTGGCGATCGTCTATCGGGCGGACGAAGCGGCGGCGGACCAAGTCTGCCGGGAGGCCGCCGCGCCGGGCGCCGCGGCCCGCGCCTACCGCTGCGACGTCGCCGCCGCCGCGGAATGCAAGGAGACGGTCGCCGCCGTCCTCGCCGATTTCGGCCGCATCGACATTCTGGTCAACAACGCCGGCGTCGTCCGCGACGGCCTGCTGGCCGGCATGAAAGAGGAATCCTTTGACGCCGTGCTGGACACGAATCTCAAAGGGGCCTGGAACATGACGAAATTCTGCGCGGCCGGCTTTATCAAGCAGCGGAGCGGGCGCATCATCAACATTTCCTCCGTGGCCGGCTTGCACGGCAACGCCGGCCAGGCCAATTACGCCGCCGCCAAAGCCGGCCTGATCGGCTTGACCAAGGCAACGGCCAAAGAACTGGCCGGGCGGGGTATTTGCTGCAACGCCGTGGCCCCCGGCCTGATCGAGACGGATATGACGGCGAATTTGCGCGACAAAGACAGAATATTGGAGTTTATTCCGCTGAAAAGGGCGGGCCGTCCGGAAGAAGTGGCGGAAGCCGTGCATTTTCTGGCCGGGCCGGGCGCGGAATATATCACGGGCGAGGTCATCCGGGTGGACGGGGGCCTGGCCATCTGAGATAGGAGAACACAGATGAAAAGAGTAGTCATAACGGGCATGGGAGCGGTCACGCCGATCGGCAACAACGTGCCGGACTATTGGACGGCCCTGAAAGCGGGGCGCAACGGCATAGCGCCTCTGACGCATTTCGAGCTGCCGCCGGACTCCAAGGCGGCGCTGGCGGCGGAGCTCAAAGGGTTTGACCCTTTGGACTACATGGACGCCAAGGCGGCGCGCCGAAGCGACCCTTTCACGCATTACGCCGTGGCCGCGGCGGAGGAAGCGATGAAGGACAGCGGCCTTGTGGGGCAGGTTGATCCGGAGAGATTCGCTGTCTACACGGGTTCCGGCATCGGCGGGCTCAAGACCATCTCCGCGGAATGTGAAAAATATTATTTCAAAGGCGCGAAGCGGGTGTCGCCGCTTTTTATTCCCATGCTGATTCCCAATATGGCGGCGGGCATCCTGGCCATCCGCTATCACGCGCTCGGCTCCTGCCTGACGAATGTCACGGCCTGCGCCACGAGCTCGCACACGCTGGGCGAGGCTTATCGCGCCATCAAGCACGGTTACGCCGACGCCATCCTGTCCGGCGGCTCCGAGGCGGCGATCACGCCCGTGGGCGTGACCGGGTTTCTCAATATGACCGCTTTGTCCGTCAGCACGGACCCCGAGGCCGCTTCCCTGCCGTTCGACCGGCGGCGGGCCGGTTTTATCATGGGCGAAGGCGCCGGGATGGTTATTCTCGAAGAATACGGGCACGCCCGGGCGCGCGGCGCAAAAATTTACGCTGAGCTGGCCGGGTACGGCACGACCTGCGACGCTTACCATATCACGGCCCCCAACCCGGACGGCAGCGGGCCGGCCCGCGCGATCAAAGCGGCTCTCGCCGAGGCGGGCCGCACAGAGGAAACCAATATGTATATCAACGCGCATGGCACGGGCACACCCATCAACGACCCGGCGGAGACCACAGCCATCAAGCTCGCCTTAGGCGAGGATCTGGCGCGCCGGACCCCCATCAGCTCCAGCAAATCCATGATCGGGCATCTGCTGGGCGCCGCCGGCGCGGTGGAAGCGATTGCCGCCGTCATGGCCATGCGCGAGGGAGTGCTGCCGCCCACCATCGGTCTGCATGAGCCCGACCCGGAATGTGATCTGGACTATATCCCCCTGCAGGCGCGGCACAAGGAAGTCAACATGGCTTTGTCCCTTTCACTCGCCTTCGGCGGGCATAACGTCTGCCTGGCCTTTGTGAAGGCGGAAGCGAATGAATAAAGAAGAATTGATGGCTATATTGCCGCACCGCGATGCCATGATGCTGATTGACGAGGCGGAAGTCCGCGACGGAGTGGCGCACGGGCTTTGCCGCATCAGCGGCGGCGAATGGTTTTTGCGCGGCCATTTTCCGGAATATCCGGTCGTGCCCGGAGTCATTCTCTGCGAAATGCTGGCGCAAACGACGGGGGTTTTAGCAGCGGACGCGGCGACCATCGCCCGTTTCGCCCCCAAAGAGACCAGTTTGGACCGCCTGGCCGCGGAACAGCTGGCGAGCATGGCCATGCCCGACATACAAAACACGGGTGTTTTGCCATTATTTACCGGATTGGAAAAAGTGCGCTTCCGCCGCCGCGTGGTTCCCGGCGATACCCTGCGCATCGAGTGCGCCATCACGAAAGCCAAAAGCCCGTTTTTTTTCGCCTCCGGCAAAGGTTGGGTGGGGGATACGCTTTGTGTCACCGCTGATTTTTCTTTTGCCCTGGTCAGGAAGTGAGACTCTGTTTGAGGTAAAAATGGAAAAGTTAACGCATTTCAATGAGGAAGGCCGCGCCCGCATGGTGGATGTTTCCGCCAAGGCGGAAACCGGCCGCCGGGCCGTGGCCAGAGGCGAAGTGCGCATGCGCCCGGAAACCCTGGCCCTGATCCGCGCCGGAGGCCTGGCTAAAGGCGATGTGCTGGCCGTGGCCCAGGTCGCCGCCGTCATGGGCGCCAAAAAAACCGCGGGCCTCATCCCGATGTGCCACCCGCTCTTTTTATCCGGCATCAACGTCAGCTTTGCCCTGAACGAAGCCGAAAGCAAGGTGGAAATCGAGGCCGAAGTGAAAAACCACGGGCAAACCGGCGTGGAAATGGAAGCTCTCACCGCCGTGAGCGTCGCCGCCCTGACGATTTACGACATGTGCAAAGCCGCGGAAAAAACAATGGAAATCACCGGCATCGTCCTCGTCAGCAAAAGCGGGGGCAAAAGCGGGGATTACCGCCGGGAGGATTGAGCATGGACAAAACGAAGAAGGAACTGCAAAACGAGTACAAGGAGCGGGAAATCATCGGAGGTGTTTACGTCATAAAAAACCTGCGCAGCGGCAAGTTGCTGCTGGAGGCCGCCGCCGACCTGCGGGGCAGCCGGAACCGCTTTGAGTTTTCCCAGAAGACCGGCTCCTGCGTGAATTTGAAACTGCAAAAAGACTGGGCGGAGCAAGGCGGAAAAAATTTTGTCCTGGAGGTGCTCGAAGAGCTGAAAAAGGGTGAAGAGCAAACGCCGGCGGAATTCAGGGCCGAAATCGATCTGCTGAAGGATCTGTGGCGCGAAAAACTGGCCGGCGCCGGCATGTATTGAATATCTGCGAGGAGGAATGATTATGATTACAGTCGGCATCATCACAGCCAGCGACAAAGGAGCGGCGGGCGAGCGCGAAGACAGGAGCGGAGCCCTAATCGCGGAACTCGCGGCCGGCATGGGCTGGGAAGTGCGGGCCGCGGACATCGTGCCTGACGATTTGGACGCGCTGAAAGCCCGGATGATTCATTACGCGGATACGCTGGCCGTGAACATCATTTTTACGACCGGGGGCACGGGCTTTTCCCCGCGCGATGTCACGCCGGAAGCGACACTCGCCGTCACGGAGCGCCTCGTGCCCGGCATCCCGGAGGCCATGCGCCTCGAAAGCCTCAAAGTCACGCCCCGCGCCATGCTGTCCCGTGCCGCGGCCGGGATCCGCGGGCGCACGCTCATCATCAATTTGCCCGGCAGCCCGAAAGCCGCACGGGAATGCCTCAAGGCCATCCTGCCCTCCCTCGCGCACGGCGTGGAAATCCTGACGGGCGGCGCGGGCGAATGCGGCAGTGAATCCTGAAGCCATCAAAATATCGGAGGTATGATTGAAAGTGACAGATAACAGCAAGGCGCGGCCTAACGCCGGCCAGGGAGTCAAAGTTCTCGCCGCCGGCGCGGTTTTGATGCTTTTTCTCGGCATTATCTATGTATGGAGCGTATTCGTCAAACCGGTCAGCGAGGCGATGAACGGCTGGGATATCGCCGAAGTGAAACTGACGGCTTCATTTATGCTCAGTTGTTTCGCCACCGCCATTCTGATCGGCGGCAAATTGTTCATGCGTTACGGCGCGCGCAAGGTCGTCCTGGCCGGCGGCCTGATGATGGCTACCGGCATGCTCGTCAGTTCCTTTGTCTCGCCTGGCGCCGCTTGGCTCATCTACATTACTTACGGCGCCGTCAGCGGCTTCGGCTCCGGTTTGGCTTACAGCACCATTTTGAGCGCGGCGCAAAAATGGTTCCCGCACAAACGCGGTCTGGCCACCGGCATCATCGTCGGCGCTTTTGGCTTTTCCACCGTTATTTTCGCCCCGCTGGTCGAATACCTGATCGCCGCTTTTGGCGTCTCCGCCTCCTTTCGCATTCTGGCCGCAGTATTCTGCGCCGCCACCTTGTTGCTGTTCAGATTGATCACATTGCCGCCGGAGCCCGCAGCCCCGCCGCCCGACGCAAGCCCCGATCCGGCGGCGCAAAGGCAGTACGCCCCTTCGGAAATACTGCGCACAAGCTCCTTTTACATGATCACGGTTTCCCTCATGTTCGGCACTGCGGCCTATTTCATCCTGAATCCCTCGTTTGTCACTTTGGCCAATGAACGCGGCGCGGCCAGCGTCGCGACGATGATCGTCATGATGACCGGCATTGCCAACGCCATCGGGCGCCTGACCGTGCCGCTCTTTTCCGACAAATTCGGG
>JAISQG010000174.1 GCA_031274335.1 Gracilibacteraceae bacterium | reverse complement strand
GCCAGCGTTCGTCCTGAGCCAGGATCAAACTCTCCGATAATTCCAGCGGTTTCCCGCCTCTTTTCCGGTTTGTTTCATCTGCCCGGTCCGCTTGTTTTCACTAGCGTTTTTATTTTTTTGCTGATCCTTGTTTGTCTTGTCTGCTGTTCAGTTTTCAATGACCTTGCCCATAAAAGGACGCTCAACTAGATTACCACAATGTCAAGAACCTGTCAAGGAAAAAAAGGAGATTTTTGAAAAAAAACGAGATTTTTCTCTCCCGAGTCTTCCGCGGTTTTGCAACCCCTGATAATTGCGGGGTTTGAGCATTATAAGGCATGTTGCTCAATAATTAATAATATTCTCATATTTTTGGCAAATGATGGTACAATCGTTTAAGTCCAATATTCATTAATAAAGGAAACCAAAAATTAGATTTCGCTCCAACAATACGCTTGAATATCGAACGCCACGTGTGTATGCTTTTCGCGGTATTGTAACGCCCGTCTTGTAATTCTTGCGCAGTCATATTTTTGGGCGTGAACACAACATGCTGAAAATCATAATCTGCCCAGTTTTCGTGCAACAGTCTGCCGTTCTCTTTGTATTGCGTATAGAAAATAGTACCGGGCATCGGAGTCAGAACGGAGAACATCGCGTACTCCAAGCAATTGTCCTCAACAAACTTCTTCGTATCTTCAAATACATTTTTTTCATCGGCGTCGAAGCCGAAAATAAACAAGCCGAAAACAGCGATCTTGTGTTTGTGCAGCATTTTGATTGCTTGACTGTACCATTCCACCGTTCCGGCGTTTTTGTTCGCCTGCTGCAGACTGCTGACCGAAAGGCTTTCCAAGCCAATCGCCAGCGCCTTGCAACCGCTTTCTCTCGCCAACTCCACTAAACCCTCGTCCTTTGCGATGTTGATAAAACATTGGCTTCCCCAATTCACTTTCAGCGGTATCAACTTTGTGAATAATTCTCGCGCGTATTCAGGGTCGCCGCAAATATTATCATCACTAAAAAAGACGGTATTCCACTTTAATTGTCGGGTTCGTTTTAAGTATTTAATTTCTTCAATTACATCGTCAACCGGCCGCAAACGATACGTGTGCCCGAAAAATTTGATAATCGTACAAAAAGAGCATTGGTTAGGGCAACCGCGGGTGGTTTGAACAAAGTTTTTAACGCCGAACCGCTTGTCTCTAACCAACGACCGCTTTGGCCACGGCACATCCTTCAAATCTGTCAAAGTATCGGCGAAGTATCGTTGCTTTAGATTTCCCCGTTCCGCGTCGATCAACATCTGCTGCCACACTTTTTCACCCTCGCCTATGCAAACAGCGTCGCAATGCCGTAGCGCTTCATCGGGAAGAACGGAGGCGTGATAACCTCCAGCCACAACTTTAATCCCACGCCTGCGAAACTCGTCAGCAATTTTATAACACCGCGAGGCTTGCGTCGTCATCATAGAAAGTCCGATTAAATCCCAATCACCGTCAAAATCTACTCTTTCGTTCAGTGTTTCATCCACAATGCGGATATAATGCTCCTCGGGGGTCAGCGCGGCCAATAGCTGCAATCCGCAAGTCGAAAACATGATAGGATATGGAATGTTAAAACCCTTATCGCTTTTTTTTGAATTTGCTCTCTAAATCAGGAGCAATAAGTTGTATTTTCATCGCGTTCTCCTTTGTTTTCGCTTTGAATTTAACCATTATCAGAATTATTATAGCATAGTCCGCGGCGTTTTACAATGATCCCTCAATTATCACCCTGCCGCGAAAAATTTTTTTGCCGAAAAAATTTCCCGGCCGGTAAATCATGAAAACCTTGAACTCCATATGGTTCTATGCTATATATATAGAAGCTGAAATATACGCGAGGCGGGAGTTAGTGAGAAACAGATGATTATCAGCGCAAGCCGCAGGACGGATATTCCGGCGTACTACGCCGGCTGGCTTTTTAACAGGCTCAAGGAGGGCTGCGTTTTAGTCCGCAACCCGGCCAACATTCATCAAGTCAGCCGGATCAGCCTTTCCCCCGCTGACGTGGAGGGCATCGTTTTCTGGACGAAGAACCCGATTCCCATGCTTGACAAGCTCGCGCTGCTCCGGGACTATGCCTATTATTTCCAATTTACAATCACTTCCTATGGAACAGACGTTGAGCCGAACATTCCGGACAAGCGCAAAACGATGATTCCGGCTTTTCGGCACCTGTCGGATCTTATTGGCGCCGGCAGGGTCGTGTGGCGGTATGACCCGATTATGCTCGGCGGCGGGTATACGGCGGATTACCATTTTGAATTTTTTGAAAAAACGGCGAGACAGCTGAGCGGCTATACGAAAAAATGCGTGATCAGCTTTGTTGATCATTATCGGAGCATGGCAAGCAGGGTTAAAAATTTACGCCTTCTCAGCATAACCACGGAAAACAAACAGCAAATCGCGCAAAGGCTGGCGGAAATTGCCCGCGGCTACGGCCTGCAAATCGAGGCTTGCGCCGAAGAAACAGATTTGAGCCGGTTCGGACTCGGGCGCGCGCGCTGTGTGGACAGCCGTTTGTTTGGCCGGAGCGCGGTGAGCGCGGGCAAGGATAAAAATCAAAGGAGCGCATGCGACTGCGACGTCAGCGCTGATATAGGTATGTATGACTCCTGCCGCGGCGGATGCCTGTACTGTTACGCCAGCCACAGCGAGAAAGCCCTGCGGAAAAATATAGAGCGGCACAACCCGTCGTCGCCGCTGCTATGCGGCGAAGCAGGCGAAAAAGACATTGTCCGGGAGCGGAAAGCCGCCCGCCCCCGAAAAACCGGCTGCCTGAGAGGAAAGGATGGTGCCTGAAATGAGCAAAGACCGCGGGACTACGCGCCGCATAGCTCTGGCTTCCACGGACGGGCGCATGGTTCATCAGCATTTTGGCCATGCGCAGGCTTTTCAGATTGTGGATGTGGACGGCGAAGAATACCGCTTTGTGGAGACCCGTCAGACAAACCCGGTGTGCGGCAATTTCAGCCATCAGGAAAACGCTTTTGCCGGAACAGCCGATCTGCTGGCCGACTGTGAAGCGGTGGTGGCCGCCCGCATCGGCCCGGCCGCCAGTGATTACATGAACGGGCGCGGCATTCGGGCGCTGACGCGCCGGGGCGTCATTGAGGAAATCCTGCGGAGCCTCGTCAGCGAGAAAACATTGGAAGACACAGGATATGAGGAGGAATTGACATGATTGAAGCCATGTACCAAAGAAGAAGCATCCGCAAATACGCCCCCGAGCCCGTCGGGCAGGAAGAAGCGCGGCAGATAATCGCCGCCGCTTTGCTGGCGCCGTCCTCGCACAACAGAAAACCGTGCCGTTTTCTCGTGGCGGACGACCGGGAGCTTTTGGATAAGCTGGCCGCAGCAAAAGAACACGGCGCCGAGTTTTTGCGCGAAGCGCCGCTGGCTATCGTGGTCATGGCGGACGAATCCGTTTCGGACATCTGGGTGGAAGACGCCGCCATCGCCGCGTCCTATATACAGCTGGCAGCGCAGGCTGTCGGAATCAATTCCTGCTGGAGCCAGATACGGGAACGCCGGCGCAGCGAGAAAAGCTCGGAATGGGCGGAGGATTACCTGAGAGAATTGCTGGGGCTGGAACCGCAAATCCGTGTGCTTGCCATCATCGCCCTGGGCCGCGGCGCCAGAACAAAACCAGCCCGCACGGACGGCGAGCTGGTCTGGGAAAATGTTTCATTTAATACAATGGCAAAGGGCAAATCCTGAGGAAGGTCCGCAAATCAGACCAGCACGTTGAGGAAGTAACCCTTGCCCGCGCCAGCGCCGGCGTAGCTGAAATCCTGGGCGGCGAAAGAAGATGAGCCGCTTCCGCCCAGGTAATCGTAAAATGTATCGGCGATTCGATTGAATCCGGCAAAGGCCACCGGGTCGCGCTTCACGCTGTCGGCGACGCCGGAGAGCCGATTGGCTAAGCTTTGCCCGGAACTGCTGAGAAATTTGGCCAGAGCGCCGTTTTCGGCCGCCCGGCTGAGCGCGGAGGCGTTCACTTCCATGCGCCCGTTTTCATCGGCTGTGACACCGACGGAAGCCAAGGACGAAGCCGAGGCGGAGAATATGGAATTAAGCCGCATGGCCAGCCGGGTGGCGGCGATGCTGCCGTTGTTCTCATTCGCCGTCGCCGACAAAGTGTTAAATCCTTCGGCAAGGCTCAACAGCGCCTGTTGCGCGTTTGCCGCGTCCAACCCCTGCGAAACGAGCACCGGCTCGCTTGTCGTTTGCCGGAGATGCGCCGTCACGCCAAAGCCCAAATCTATATCGTTTGTGGATGAAGTTCTCTCCGCTCCGTTCAGAGTATAGGCCGCGTCTCGGGCTTCCAACGTCACACCGGTGATACCGGCGGCGGCGGCCAGATTGCCGCCTTCCGTGTCGCGTACAGTGAACCGGCTCTGTTCGTTCGCGCTGGTGGCCGCCGAAGTCAGGACAAGGGCGGCGGAACCTTCTGATTCGCCGGCGCGCACTTCGGCCGTGACGCCGCTGTTTTGCCGGTTGATTTCCGCGGCTATTTTATCCTGAACCGACCGGTTGGTGTCATTTTCCTCAACGCTGACCGATATGCTGACGGTTTTGCCGCCTTGCTCAATTTCAAAGCGCTGAACGCCGGCCGCGAAGTTTTTGTCCGAGGCGTTAAGCGCGGTCCCCTGATTTGCCTGGCCGGAAGCCAGGCGGCTGACCTGGATGGAGACGGGCTTAAGCAATGCGGCGGCCCCGCCGGAGCGGGCGCTGACCGAAACCGCGCCCGGATTGGAGGAAACAGCTGTCTGTTTGCTACCGGCTTTGGACAGCGCGGCGGCGGAGCTACTCAAAAGCGTCGAACCGTTTTTCAGGTCGAGCAGATTTTTCAGGGAGTTTTGGACGGGCTGCGCGGCGGAAGCATTATTGCCGCCATAGAGCGCCTGGGCAGAATTTTGCCCTCCGGCCGGCGTTTTCAGGTTGCCAAGCAGACGCAGGGCGCTGCTGTTGCCCAGCGCGTTGCCGGCATGGAGAAACTGCATACTGTTATACATGCTGATAAGGTTGTAATTGCCGCTGACGGACATTTTATTCACCTCGCTCAGAAATAATTTCGGAAATTCAAAGATTTAAATCTATTTTATCACACGAAGCGGCGCTTGTCAACGACACCACACCCGGCAGCCTATCTGTGAACTGAAACGGATATTATCCGCCGCCCATTGATTTGCACATGCAAAACCCTTGTCTCTTTGTTTGCAAGGAATAATGGGAGCCTAAATTTTGCTTGCATATTGCGTCATGACGCAGTATAATAGAACCGAAAGCAAGAAAATTACAATAATGGATATTGAAGTTGCGAATCCGACGGAAACAGTATAAGGAGCGACTGCTATGTTCCGGGTGGCGATTTTCGACGAATTTGAACTGGCGGGCGCCGGGCTGCGCAATCTGCTCCTGTTGGCTGACCGCGCGGAATTTCAGCTTATCGGGACGATTGTGCAAAATCCTGAGCTATTCATCAAGGAAAACAATATCGAGGTGATGTTCTGGCTGCTTCATAACGCCGATCCGCCCCATCTGGATGCCTTGCGGCAGCTGATAAAAAAATGCCCGGACACATATTTTGTCGCCATCAGCCCGCACACCGATTTCAAAACCGTGCGCGGCGTGTTTCGTGCCGGCGCTTATGACTACCTGGCCCAGCCGCTGTCCGGCAGCGATATTTCCGAGGTGCTGGACGGCCTGGCTCAAAATTATTACCGCAAATATTTAAACACGGCTGTGATTCACAAGTTTGACGCGCTGATTCAGCATATTTTCCAGGGCGGCGGCGCGGAGCGGGAATTTTGCGCCGCCATAATCGACGATATTTACGACAATGCCGGATTGGACGCTATCGCCCGTCAAATCACAGCCCAGAACGCCAAGGAAAAAATCTATCTGGATATGGTTTATATGAAGCCGTGGCTGGAAAAATTCACCCATTCCGCCGCGTTTCTCGTGCCGCCGGGCCGCGTGGTCACGGGGAAAAAAGAGCTTTTGCAGGTGTGGGACCGCGATTTTTCCGCCGTCGGGCGGGTGGTAAAAAAATATCAGATGCTGGACGATCCCTTGATTTACCGCATCGGCAAATATGTCGTCGTGCATATTGACGAGCGACTTTCTCTTGACGACCTCTCCAAGCGGCTGTACATGAACAAAAGCTACATCAGCCACATCTTCAAAAAAGTCTCCGGCATGGGGCTGACGGATTTTCAGCTTGACGCGAAAATCGACCGGGCGAAAATCCTGCTGCACGATGAAGAACGCAAAATCGCCGAAATCGCCGAGCAAATCGGCTATGGAAATGTTGAGTATTTTCGAAAAATTTTCCGGGATATAACGGGCATGTCACCCAGCGAATACCGGGCCGGCGTCCTGCAAAAGAGCAAGCAAGACGCATAGCCGCCCAAATTTTGTCCCGACGTCTAAACGCCCAACACAAAGCGGCCCCGCGCTTCTGACTGAACAGGGGGCTTGTTCCCGTCTGCCTGCTGGAGGATTTTTCACTATTCCGGCATTGACACGCGGCAGGCTCTGCCTTATAATCAAGATAATGTCAGGAAAACGCCGGGCTTGCCGCAGTATTATGTAATACCGATACCACATAATGTATATTCTGTGGTCGCCCGTCATTGCGGCCGCCGAGCACTCCGCATTGATTCGGCTAACCATTCAGCTTCGCTGAATGAAGTCTCATACTAACCGCAATCTCAAGATTCTCCGTTGCGCTCAGAATGGCAATCCGCCTCGTCATTGCGGGCTTGACCCGCAATCCCTATTATTGCCAGAGCGCGCTTACAGCGCCTGAACATAACGCGCAAGCGATCCCACTATCCACTATCCACTATCCACTATCCACTACCCACTACCCACTATCCACTATCCACTACCCACTACCCACTACCCACTACCCACTAACCCCAAACACACGGAGTAAAATAAAAACTGATGTTCGAAAAAAATACCGAAAAAACGGAATTAGTTGAGCAGACATTGTTTTGCACTCAATGCGGGTGCCGGTTAAAGACAGGCTCTCGGTTTTGCACCGCCTGCGGCGCGAAGGCCGAAGCCTCGCCGCTCGGCTATGCCGCCGCCGGCGCAGCGAATGCCGGTGTTCCCAATCCCAAAAAAGGATTTAGCCGACGCGCCGTCATTTTGGCGGCGGGGGCGTTTATCGCGGTGGCCGCCGCCGTGGCGCTGCTGCTCATCTGGCGCTCCGCATCGCCGAATATGATTCCTTCGGAATACGCGGAAGCCGAAAAATATTTTACCGCTAACCTGGCCAAGCTGGAGAGTTTGAGCGCCGATGCCGATTATATCGCTTTTTTCCGGCTGTCCGACGAACTGAATGAGAACATCATAGGCGTGCTGCAAAGCGAGCTGGGGGAGGATCCGTATCCTGCCGGCATAATCCGCCTGGCCAGCGAGGCGCAGGAAAAATTATATGAAATAAACGTAGAAGCCGGTTTTGCCGTGACAAAAGCGCTGTATGCCGGCGGCGATTACGAAGGCATAACCAGATTTTTCAGCAGCAAAATGATTGACGAAGCCAACAAAACCGAACTGGTGGACATCGCCTTCCAGGCGTTTGCTCAGGCTGGGGATTTTGCGCGCGCGGAAACCGTGATTCGCGAATTGCTGAATCCATACTCCATGGAGGCGCTGGACAGCGCCCTGGAATACCAGGAAACATTGTCAGATGATTACGCCGACTGGCAGGCCTCATGGGAAAGGATCGGCGAGGCGGAATACGACCGGGTCATGCCCTTCCAGAACGGGCGGGCCAAGGTGGCAGTCAATGCCGGCACGGAGGCGGAGAAGAAGTTTCTCTGGGGCGTCATAGATGAAAACGGCGTCGAAATCGTGGCGCCGCAATATGATCAAATCGGCGCGTTCCTGCAGGACCGTGCTGCCGTGCAAAAAGACGGCAAATGGGGTTTTATCGATTTGAACGGCGACGTGGTCATAGCTTTGCAGTTTGATGATCTGAAAGAAGTGCAGGATTCCAATCTTTATGAATTCGTCAAAAGAGATCCGGAAATGATCTACCGCGGGTTTTATGAGAATTTTGCCCCGGTGATGAAAAACGGCCAATGGGGCTATGTGGATTTGAACGGCAAAGTTTTAGGCCGCGGCTTCATTTACCAAGATGTCTGGTATTTTAACGAAGGCATCGCCGCAGTCAAATTAAATGACAAATACGGCTTGATAAACAGCGCCGGCAATTACATCATCGAGCCGAACACCGTGCCGCGCGGCGGAAGGAATTTTGACGTCATAAGGCCCATCTACGAAGGTTTGGCCGGCGTGAACTGGAACGGCCGGAGCGAGCGGGGCATCATCGACAAAGAGGGGCGCTTGCTGGTAATATTTGACAATCGCGAGGTCGATTTGGTGCAGGATTTCCGCGAGGGGCTGGCCAGCGTGCGTCTGTACAGGAACGGGGTGCCCAAATGGGGATTCATTGACCGGAGCGGACGCGTGGTGATCCCGCAGAAATATGACACGGTGACTGTTTTTATTGACGGCATCGCCAAGGTCACCAACGGCGGCGACACGGGGCTGATCAACCGCAATGGCGAAGCGGTATTGCCCATGGTGTACGAGGCCATAGGGGATTTTGTCGACGATATCGCTTATGTCAAGCGCGACGGCAAATACGGGTTCGTCAAGAGAAACGGCACTTTGCTGGCAAACCCTGTCTACGAGGCTGTTTCCGCTTTTGCCGATGGTCTGGCTTGCTTCTGCCAGCAGGGGAAATGGGGTGTGATGGACAGTTTTGGCCATGTGGTGGTAGAACCGGCTTTTGACAACATGAAAGCCTATGCCGACGGAGTCGCCCCGGCTAAAATCAACGGCCAATGGGGTTATGTCGATGCCAGCGGCTATTTTGTCGTGCCGCCGCAATTCGACGACGCCGGGGTCTTTTCCGAGGGGTATGCGGCAGTCATGCTGGATGGAAAATATTTCTATATAGGGCTGGTGAATTCCTCCTCTGCGATGAATGGCGAAGTGCGAGACGAAGACGGCCTTGTGCTGGCGGACGCGCTGGTCGAAGTGTATCCGCGTGACGATATCAGAATGTATGACGCCATATTTTCCACGCGAACAGACGAAGACGGTTTATTTAAGCTGGTTTTGCCGGAAGGCCGCTACAAAATCTGCGTTTCCAAGCCTTCATATTTGCAAAGCATATCGTATGAAGATATTGCCGGCGGCAGCGGCAGCAATTTTGCGGCCCAAATAGTCATGATAGCGCAATCCGGATCAGCGGAGGCTTCTTCGGCCACCATCAGTGTGGAAGACGCCCTGACCGGGCAAGGCGTCAATTCCGCGCTCGTGCGCTTCCGGAGAGGGTACAACAATCAGGACGGCGGGCTGGTGCGCCTGAATGACGGGGCAATCATGCAGACGCGCACGGACGGGTCGGGCTGTTTCAATGTGACGCTGCCCTATGGATTATATACGGCGGAAGTCAATCTTGACGGGTATACGACCGATTATATCAATTTTTTCGTCGGCGAGCGCAGCAGCCAGATGGAAACGAAGTCCAAGGCGCTGACGACGGTGCTGCCGGCCGGGGAAACGCGCATCACCTTGGAATGGGGAGAACGTCCGGCTGATCTGGACGCTCATTTGATCGGGCAGGTTCCCGGCG
>JAISQG010000146.1 GCA_031274335.1 Gracilibacteraceae bacterium | reverse complement strand
GTGGGGATTCCTGGCAGCGGCGGCTCTCCATATGCTGTACAAGCGCAAGGAGATCGTCCACTCCGCCGGGGAGCGTCAGGATTGCGCAACCGCGTTGGCGCGGCTTTTGCCCTTGGGCAGCCGGACTATATTTTTTCTGGAGCGCATCGAGGCGGCCGACGCGCTGTATGAGCGATTGTCCGAATTCTTAGGCGGCCGGGTGCGGCGCTATCACAGCGCCTTGAGCCGGGAAGTCAAAAGGCGGTCGCTGGCCGCCTATCGCGAAGGAGAAGCCTGTGCCCTCGTCTGTTGCCACGCCCTGGACGAAGGCCTGGACATACCCGACACGGACACGGGCGTCATCGTTTCGGCCACCGGCGCCGCCCGACAGCGCATCCAGCGCCTGGGCCGCCTGCTGCGGCGGGGTGAGCGTAAAAACGTCTACTATATCTATGTGGTCGATTCGGCGGAGGACGCCGTTTTATTGCCTGAGCTGCCGGCGGGGGAGGAGCTTTTTTTCTTCGAGCGGACAGGCCGATTTACCAATCGGCCCTATGACGCTCTGGTGGCCCGCTGGCGGCAGCGATTGCCCCGACGCGGTCTCACCCCGGAGCAGACGGCGGAGGTGGAGCGCCATTTAAGACGCGGAGCGATCCGGGACGACTACCGGCTGAGCGGGGCGCTGTGCCTGGAACGCGCTCTGGCGGCAGAGGGGAGCGAGCGCAATTACTGGATCACCATGAAAATGCTGGCGGATGAGGGAGACATACCCGAGGTGGTATGGTGACTGTCGCACACAAGTTCTCGCTCCGTATTGACTTTTGGCCCGGCATATAATAAGATGATTTTGTAGGTTTGCGTTACGGAGGCCGGAAAGAGTGGCTGCATCAGTAAAAGTATTGGAAAAATTAGAATTCAATGCAATAAAAATCGCGCTGGCGGCGGAATGCACCCTGCCCGGCGCGCGGGAACGCGCGGAAGCCCTCGCTCCGTCGCCTGCGCGCGAAAAGGTTGCGGCCTTGCTGGGAGAAACGGAGGAGGGCTCGACGCTGCTGAGGCTGAACCCTCTTTTTTCGTTGCGCGGAGCAAAAGAAATCCGCCCGGCCCTGGAACGCTGTCTGCGCGGCGGATTGCTGCGCGAACAGGATTTGCTCGACATCCGTGACACAATAAAAGCCGCCCGGCAAATCCGCGCCGATCTGTTGGGGGAAAACCAGACGCGCGGCAAAACGGAGGCGGCACCGGCCGGGCTGCGCGCGATTGCCGCCGGCATCACTCCGGCCAAAAAGACGGAGGAAGCGATTACCCTTGCGATAGGCGAGGACGCGCGGGTGCGTGACACCGCTTCGGAGGAACTGGCGCGCTGCCGCCGCGCGGAGCAAACCCTGCGGCAAAGAATCCGGGAAACCATCGACGGCGTATTGCGCGGGCCGCAGCAAAAAATGCTGCAGGATCTGCTTTTCACCACGCGGGGCGACCGCTGGGTGTTGCCGGTCAAGGCGGAGTACGGCTCGGTTTTTCCCGGCATTGTCCATGATCAATCCGCGAGCGGCGCCACGCTTTATATGGAACCCATGTCCGTTGTGCGCCTGGCCAACGAGCTGCGGGAAACAGAATTGAAAAGCATAAAAGAAGCCGAGCGCATCCTGGCGCGGCTGACCGCCGACGTGGCCGCCGGGGGCGCCGCGTTGACCGAAACTTACGAAGCCCTGTTGCGGCTGGATTTTATCTTGGCCAAGGCCCGTTACGGGCAAAAAACAGGCGGCGCGGCGCCGGCGCTGCTGCGCGAGCCGAACATCTCCCTGGTCAAAGCCCGGCACCCCCTGATCGCGCGGCCCGTGCCGCTGACGCTGGAACTCGGCTTTTCCTCCCGCTTTCTTGTCGTGACCGGCCCCAATACCGGCGGCAAAACGGTGGCGCTCAAAACGATCGGCCTCATGGCCGTCATGGTTCAATGCGGCCTTTTTATTCCGGCCGGGCCGGAATCGAAAATGGGCGTGTTCAGCCACATTCTGATTGACGTCGGGGACGAGCAAAGCATTGAGCAGTCGCTTTCCACTTTTTCCAGCCATATGGCGAACATCGTCGAAATTCTGCGGCTGGCCGGCGCCTCATCCCTGGTGCTTTTTGATGAAATCGGAGCCGGCACGGATCCCACCGAGGGCGTGGCGCTGGCCGCGGCCATTATCGGCGAGCTGCTGCGCCGCGGCAGCCGAGGGGTGGCGACGACGCATTACGGCGCGCTGAAGGAATTCGCCTACAACACGGACGCGGCGGAAAACGCTTCCGTCGAGTTTAACGCCGAAACGCTTGAGCCGACTTACCGCCTGCTGGTCGGAATTCCCGGCCGCAGCAACGCCTTCAGCATCGCGCGCCGCCTAGGTCTGAGCGAAGATGTTCTGGCCGAGGCGCATTCCTTTCTCTCCCGCCGGCAGCATGAGGAAGCGGAGCTTCTAGGCAATCTGGAAGAAACCCGGCGCCGCATGGAGCTGGCGGAGGAGCGCCTTGCGGCGGAAGAGCGGGCGGCGGCGGACAAGACGGCCAAATTGGCGAAAAAAGCGGAGGAAGCCTCGGCCCGCCAAGAAGAGGCTCTGCGCCAGGCGCGGGAGCAGGCGGCGGAAATAATTCGCGAGGCCAGGCGGGAAGCGGAAGAAGCGGTGAAAGAAATAAAAGAGGCGCGCAAAAAAGACCGGCGCGCGCAGGAAGAAGCCGTGGCGCGCTCCCGCGCCAAGCTGAAAAATTACGCCCAGACCATCGCGGACGGCGCGGCTGTCTCCAAAGACGGCCCGCGCCCCGAACAAATTCACCCCGGCCTGACGGTTTATCTGCCCAACATGCGCCAGAGAGGGCAGATCATCGGCTGGGCCTCCAACGGCGAGGCATTGATTCAGGCGGGAATCATGAAGATGTCCGTCCCCCTGCGGGAAATCCGCCTGACCGATGAAACGCGCTCGCCGGAGCATTTGCAACGCACGATCCGCGGCTCCATGAGCGCCGGGCTGGCCAAAGCGGTCACGCTGCGCAGTGAAATCGATTTGCGCGGCAATAAGCTGGATGAAGCGATCGAGCTGCTCGACAAATATCTGGACGACGCCGTGCTGACCGGAATACATCAGGTCAGCGTCATTCACGGCAAGGGAACGGGCGCCTTGCGCGGCGGAGTCCACGCTTTTCTGCGCCGCCATCCCCATGTCAGCGCTTTTCGCCTCGGCGAATTTGGAGAAGGCGACACGGGCGTCACCATTATAGAGTTGAAATAAGGGGGATAACCATGCGACCGGAGTGGAACAAAAATTACACGACAATAGCGGTGTACGCCTTTCTGGTTTTGGCGGCCGGCCTGGTATTCTATAATGTCCTGACATTTGTTCCTGACGTTCTTTCCGCTTTGCAAAAACTGGGCGGCTTTCTGAAGCCGGTTGCCAACGCCCTGATTCTGGCCTATCTGCTCAACCCGCTGGTGCGCGTCCAGGAAATCCTTTGGGACAAATTGACCCGAAATAAAGTCCGGCCCAAAATCAAACGAGCTGTTTCGATATTCGGCAGCTATATCATCGCCATCGTGCTGCTCGTCATCTTGTTCGCCATCCTCATACCTCAGCTGGTGAACAGCGTCGGTCTTCTGGCCGGCAATGTGCCGGTATACTGGGAACAGCTGTCGGTTTTTGCCGAGGACCTGAGGCTGCGTTTCCCCGATGTGGATCAATTCGTCGGTTCCCAGATGGATGTCATCGCCAAAGAGATGCAAAATATATTGGATGCCCTCCTCAATACTTTGACAAATTTTTCCAATATATACAATGTAACGCGGCAGATCACGACGGGACTTCTGCAGCTGATTATCGGCGCCATAGTCTCGATCTATGTGCTGTTCAACAAGGACGTTTTCAGCGCCCAGATCAAAAAATTAATATTCGCTTTTCTGAGCCGGGAGGCCGGAGATCGCCTGCTGGCCATTTTCAAGCGTACAAACGACACTTTTTCCAGTTTTTTCCTGGGGAAAATCCTTGATTCCGCCATCGTCGGAGTGCTCTGCTTTATCAGCATGTCCATTTTTTCCCTGCCCTACGCGTTGCTGATCAGCGTGATCGTCGGCGCAACGAATATCATCCCGTATTTCGGTCCGTTCATCGGCGCCATCCCCAGCATTTTCATCATTTTCATCGTCAACCCCGTGCAAGCGCTGTGGTTCGGGATCCTGATCCTTATTCTCCAGCAATTGGACGGCAACATCATCGGGCCAAAAATCCTGGGCAAAACAATGGGCCTGAGCGCGTTCTGGGTCATCGTGGCCCTGCTTGTTTTCGGCGGCTGGCTCGGCATCATAGGGCTTGTCATCGGAGTACCGATTGTGTCGCTGCTGTTTTACGCCGGTCGGGTGCTTGTGGACAAGCGCCTGGAGCAAAAGGGCTTGCCGGTCGCCGAGGAAGATTATATGCCCGTGAAGGAGGAGGCGGAAAAAATTTTTTCAAAACAGGCAAATAAATCATGAATTCGTCCGTTTTGTGACTTTGGTGTGACCGTTTTGTGGCATAATAGAAGGTGAGCTTGCCATTTCCGCAAAAGCAATTAAGACAGCGAGGGATTCACATGGATCAGGAAAAAAACGCCACGACCTTTGTCATTCAGGTGCAATTTCAGAAAAATGCCACCTGGCAGGGCACCATCGACTGGATTGACGCTAAGAAAACCCAGCGTTTCCGCAGTGTCCTCGAAATGATAAAACTGATGGACGATGCTCTTTCGGATGCGGAAAAACCTGTTTGGATTGAAGGAGGAAAATGACATGAAGTACATTTGTGACCTATGCGGCTATGAATACGACCCGCTCACCGGCGATCCGGACAGCGGAATCGCCCCCGGCACTGAATTCGAAGACATTCCGGACGACTGGGTATGCCCGACTTGTGGCGTGGGCAAAGATCAATTCGCGCCTGTCTGATCCGGGTCCATGAAGTAATAAACCTCTAATCCCAGTCCTCGCCGCTGAGTCGCTGCTGCAACTCCCGGAGCCGTGCCCGCCGCTGACGAAAGTCCGGCAGAACGCCTTCGACAATCGCCCAAAACCGTGCGGAATGGTTCATTTCGGTGAGGTGCGCGAGTTCATGCGCGACGACATAGTCAATCTCGTCGTCGCCGGACATGATCAGCCGCCACGAAAAGCTGATGGTTCTCCCGGCCGAACAGCTTCCCCACCGCTTGGCCGCGCCGCTGATTCTGACCGCGGCCGGCGTGACGCCCATCCGCTCCGCGTAAAACCGTACCCGCTCGGCCAGATGGATTCTGGCAATTTGGCGGTAAATGCGGACGCATGCGGCTTTGATTTGTTCCGGCGGCAAATCAGGCGGCATGTAGAATGTTTCGCCGTCAAAACCCGCTCGCGTGCCGCTTTTCGCGGTGATGGCATACTCCGCTCCGCGCAATGTGACTGTGTCGCCGTAGCCGAGGGCGAACGTTCGCCGGCGTTCCGCTGCTTCGCGTGAGCGAGCGAGTCTGTCGGTTATCCACTTTTCTTTTGACGCGACTAATCTGTCGATGTCACGCTTCGCCATGTGCAGCGGGGCGCGGACTTCCACGCCTCCGTCGCGCACATAAATGACGGCGGTTTTGCGCTTGGAGCGGGTGAGTCTGTAATCGCATATGTTTTTCACAGGAGAAATACCTCCGAAGCAGATAATTATTATTTGATTTAAAGAAAAAAGGCTTTCAGTTGAAAGCCTTTTTTCAGTCGGGTCATGCCGGCTCGCCGCCGGCAATCAAACCCG
>JAISQG010000145.1 GCA_031274335.1 Gracilibacteraceae bacterium | reverse complement strand
TGCGTCTGCCTCGTTGCAACATCACTGCCTGACGCCAGCCAGTTGCCTCGTTGTCTCATCACTGCCGCGCTATTGTCACCACACATCAGTTACTTGCGCGGCAGTGTGAGACTGCCGATACTTGCGCTCCCGGCATCGCTAACGCGCGGTCGCGCTCACTTCGTGGCGGTCGTGCGTCTATCCCTTAACGAAGATCATGATCAGGGCGATAACCCAGGTCAGGAGAGGAAGAGCTTCGATCAGGCCGACGCCGATGAACATGATGCCTTGCAGGGAGCCTTTGGCCTCCGGTTGGCGGGCCACGCTCTCAATCGTGCTTTTGATAACAAACCCGTTGCCAAAGCCCGCGCCTATGGCGGCAGCCCCGGCGGCGATACCCGCGCCGATCATTGCAGCAGCAGAAACATCCATGAAAAAAATCCTCCTTCAAAAATATAAAATAATCGCAGACAATTCTCAGTGTTCGTCCGAGCCGATCGCCTGCGCGACGTAAGCCGTGGACAGCACCGTGATGACAAAAGACTGGATCGCGCCGATAAAAACGCTGAATCCGAGCCAGACGGCCATCGGAATGGCCCCGCCGAAAACCGCGATTCCCGGCAACATGAGGATGACGCCAATCAGAACCTCGCCGGCGTATATATTGCCAAAAAGACGGAAGGCCAGCGTCATAGGCTTGGCCACCATGTCAATCAGATGAATCGGCAGGAAAACCGGGAACGGCTCCACGAAATGATGAAAATAGCGGATTCCGTGAAATTTGACGCCATAAGCGATGATAAGGACGAAAGTCAGAAGCGCCAGCGAGCCCGTAGTGTTTATGTCCGCCGTCGGCGACATCAGGGCCGCTCCATGGAAAATTTCATCTAATTTGGCAAATTCAACATGTTCAAACAGGGGCCAGAAGATATTCGGGACGAGGCCCAGCATATTGGAGACGAAAACAAAGAGAATCAGCGTTATCAAATAGGCGTGCAAAGCGGCGGCTTTCGTGTAGTCCGTGTTGTCGCGGATGATATTGCGCACAAAATCCACAATCCATTCGAGGAAATTCTGCAGCTTGCCCGGCGTGCCGCTGGTCAGGCGCCGCGTGCCGAGGATGACGAGTATAAAAATGACGATAAAGGCCATCCAGGTCATGATCAGCGTTTTGCCGTGCATAGTGCCGAAATCGCCGATCTGCCAGAGAATCGTTTCATGCATTCAGTTCACCCCCTTTCTGCGTGTATTTTGCCGGCCGCCGCCGCGAGGGCTGCGACCAGGCTCAGGGCGAACCCGCCCGCCAGCGGAAGAATCCAGTCAGAGCAAAGCCGCGCGCAAGCCGCCATGGCCAGCGTGATAAAGCCCAGGCGCAGAAACAGCCCTTTGGCGTATTTCACCAGCGCGCGGTCCGCCGTCATTTCCACCGCCTGCCGGGCATCCCGGCTGAGTAGCAGATGATTGAGCATGCCGACGGTGTAGCCCGCGAAAAAACCGGCGAACTTCCAGTCGCCGAACACGGCGGCCAGAGCCAGCGCGACGGCCAGCGCGGCAGCCTCCGTCACGAAAATCTGTCTAAGGCTCATCCTTGCCGCCTCCGCCGGAACCGAAGAGCTTCACGAGCGATAGCACCAAGTAGGCCGCGCCCAGAGCCACTCCCGCCAGTATGAGTAAAAGAGTGAAAAGCGGTGCCGTGGCGAAGCGCCGATCCAAAAAGGAACCGAGTAAGTACGCTCCGATGACGCATCCGGCCAGTGTGACCGAAATGCTTGAACCCAAGGCGGCGTAACGCAGCCAGGCTCCCGGTTTTCGCTCTTTTTCCGTCATGGCGATTGCTCCATATCACACATTTATTCTCCGCAAGGAGGGAATATCCTTCACAGGCTACGTCAAATTTTTGCTAGGCTCAGCACCGTCGCCGCCCGCCGGTCGATCGCGAGCGTGAGCATATCTCCGTCCGGGTGGAACGGGGGATAGGCTTCATGCCGCCCGCCGAACCGCGGCTCGTTCGTATGCAGACATTCCGCCCAGGCGCTTCCCGGCAGCCGGGGCGGCGCTTTCAGGCAAATCCGGGCGTCCAGCTCCGGATGAAAATTAAAGGCGAAAAGCAGGCCCGCTTTGGAAAAAACTATCGTTTTGGCTGCTTCATCCAGGCCCAGCAGAACCGGCGGCACGGCCGGCCAATTATGCTTTCGCGCCAAGGCGAGCATTTCTCTGTCAAAATTTTCCAATTCATGGTAATGCAGATTAAGGTCCGCAACCAGGCTCCACTGCCTGCGGGCGTAATGATAACTGTCCCCGTTGCCAGGCCGGGGAAAGTCTATCCATTCCGGGTGGCCGAATTCGTTGCCCATAAAATTCAAATAAGCGTCGCCGCAGGAACAGGTGATGAGGCGGATCATTTTGTGCAGCGCCATCGCCCGTTCTATGACCGGGCTGTGCGCGGCTTTGTTCATATGCGTGTACATCTCCGGGCCGGCCATGCGGAACATCATGGTCTGGTCGCCCACCAGCGCCTGGTCATGCGATTCGCAGTAAGCGACGACCTTTTCCCGCGGCCGCCTTTGCACCTGCTCATGCCAGAGAGCGCCGATTTCCCAGTTTTCGTCGCGCTTCGTCTTCAGCGCGCGAATCCAGAAATCCGGCATCCCCATGCCCAGACGGTAATCGAAGCCCAGGCCGTCGTTTTCGAGCGGCAGGCACATGCCGGGCATACCGCTCATATCCTCGGCGATGAGGATGGCGCCGGGCTTCACTTCCCGGCAGAGGGCGGAGGCCAGCTGCAAATAGGCCACGGCATCCGTGTCGGTATCCGGCGAAAAATATTTGCTGTAATGGTCAAAATCGCAGCCGAGCCCGTGGCTATGGTACAGCATGGAAGTGACACCGTCAAAGCGGAAGCCGTCAAAATGAAACTCGTCCAGCCAGTATTTCAGATTGGAAAGCAGAAAATGCAGCACTTCGGGCTTGGCGTAATTGAAAAGCTTCGTGCCCCATTGCGGATGGCTGCCCAGGGGGCCTTCGTGGCAAAACTGCCAGACCGTGCCGTCAAAGCGAGCCAGCCCCTCGGTTTCGTTCGGCGCGGCATGGGAATGAATGAGGTCGAGCAGGACGGCGAGGCCCAGGCGGTGCGCGGTGTCGATCAGGGTTTTCAAATCCTCAGGCAAGCCGAAGCGCGAGGACGGCGCGAAAAAATTCGTCACCTGGTAGCCGAAAGAGGCGTAATAAGGATGCTCCATCACCGCCATCAGCTGAACCGCGTTGTAGCCCAGGCGCCTGATGCGCGGCAGCATATGCTCCGTGAATTCCGCGTAAGTGGCGACGCACGGTTCTTCCCCCGCCATGCCGATGTGCGCTTCATAGATAAAAAGCGGCGCGGACGGGTAAAAACCCTCGTCCGTCCAGGCAAAGGCTGTTTCCGGCAACCAGATCTGGGCATCAAAAGCGGGCGCATCCGCCTGCTGCACGACGCGCCGGCTGTAAAGCGGCAGGCGTTCCAAGGTTTCCCGCTCCGTCCGAATCAGCAGACGCGCCTTGGAGCCGTGGGGCGGGGGGCCGGGCACGCGCAATTCCCATGTGCCGCGCCCCAGAGCGGTCAGTTGATGGCTTTCCCGGTTCCAGCCGTTGAAATCCCCGAAAAGCGACAAAGAGCGGGCATTGGGGGCCCATTCCCGGTAAAGCCAGCCGTCCGCGTCCCGGTGAAAGCCGAAATAGAGGTGGCCGTTGGCAAATTCCGCCAGACTCTGCCCCCCGACCCCGAGCAGGCGCTCGCGCGCGCGCCGGTATTGCCGGCGCCGCAATTCCAGGTCATATTCGTAGGGTTTCAGCCAGGGATCTATTTCCCAGATGCGGGCCGTTCTGTTCACGCCGTTTTCCCCGCGCGGAACAGGACGATGCCGAGCAGCATGGAGGACACGACGAGAAAAGCCGGATGGAGCCAGGGGAGAAAGAGCATGATGCCGAGAGCGGCGATGCCGAAGCCCCAAGTGATTTTGTCTTTCAGCGCTTTTTTTCCCATGTCGAAGGCGGTTTGAGCGAGCAGCACGACGACCACCGGACGCACTCCCTGCAGCATGGCCTGCAGGCGCGGTGAATCGGCAAAACCGAGGATCAAGCTGCCCAACAAGATCATGATGAGAGCGGTGGGCAGGAGCGTGGCCGTTGTGGCGACAATAGCTCCGGGCCAGCCGCCGACGCGATGGCCCACCATGCCGGACATTTTCGTGCCGATTGGCGCGGGCAGGGAGTTGGCGATGGCTAAGATATCCGCGAATTCCTCGTCATTCATCCATTTGTATTTTTTCACGATTTCCGCCTGCATGAGGGGAATCATGGCCGGGCCGCCCCCGTAGCTGAAATTGCTGGCCCGGAAAAAAGCGAGAAACAGCTGTCGCATCACAGTCAAATCAAAAG
>JAISQG010000076.1 GCA_031274335.1 Gracilibacteraceae bacterium | reverse complement strand
TTATAAATGGTTTAATTCTTCCCAGGTTTCCTTCACCCTGGAGGTAGCGGAAAACACCAACGATAATGTCGACGCTTCCGTCGATGTCGGCTACGAGGTCATTGCGCGCGTACCTCCGCTTGTGGTGGCACAAGATCAGGCATTTGTATCTGCCGGCGATTTTAATGAATTCATTGATTTCTGGCTGGATGGAGAAAAATTGACTAAAGATGTTGATTACACGGCGGAGGACGGCAGCACGGTCATCACCATCCGCGCCCAGACCTTCCGGGCTTATGGCAGCGGCACGCACACCATCGCGGCCGAATACCGCGTGGGCGGTGATCTGGATAACGAACTGAAGAAGTCGGCCCAGAATTACACTCTTAATATCGGCGGCGGCGGTTCATCCGGCGGCGGCGGTTCATCCGGCGGCGGCGGTTCGTCCGGCGGCGGCGGTTCGTCCGGCGGCGGCGGTTCGTCCGGTGGCGGCACGTCCGGTGGCGGCACGTCCGGTGGCGGCGGCACATCCGGTGGCGGAGGCACGTCCGGCAATACGCCGGATGGCGCCACTGATAATCCTTCCGGCTACACGCCGCTTGAGCCATCGGCGCCCGGCAATGTGAGCGTAACCATTCCAGCCGACGTGAGCGGCGGCAACGCGACAGTTTCCTACGACCAGATTAATGCGGCTGTTGACGAAGCGCTTGCGGCCGCGGCCGGCCGAGAGTCAGCGATTGTGATCACTGTGGATGTCTCGGCTGGAACAACGGAATTCATTCTGGCGCTCTCCGATGAGGAACTGGGAGCGCTGGCGGAAATTGCGAATCTGCTCATCACCTCCCGGTTCGGCTCGCTTGATCTGGACGCCCGGACGCTGGCCGCGGCCAGGGCTGCTTCCGCCGGCGCGGGCGCGGAGATCATCGTACGGCGCCTCACCGGCGGCGCCGGTCTAAACGAGGCCCAGCAGGCCGCCGTGGGTAGCGACGCGGCTTTTGAACTGTCCGTCCGGGCCGGCGGAGAATATCTGCATGATCTCAGCGGCGGCCTGGTTAAAGCGGAACTGCCTTATCAGGCGCTGGCCGGGCAATCGGCCGCCGGCATTTACGCTTACTTTGTAGCGGAGGACGGCGGCACGGAGCGGATGCCTTCAATTTATAACGCGGGCACGGGCAGCGTGAGTTTCACTACACCGCATCTTTCCGTCTTTGCCGTGGGCTATGACGAAACGGCGGCCAACCCTCATACCGGCATGGAGCAGCCGCTTTTCCAATTTTTGCTGCTTATGGGCGTAAGCGCGGCGGCGGGAATTTATGTATTGATCCGGCGCCGCAAAGAGCGGGCGCAAATCCTGTAAGGACACAATAGCGGCATTTCTCGTTTCCCTTGCAGGCGAGGCTTCTGAAAAACCCCATTATTTGATGAACCTTTGGTGCGGCAAACCCCTGTCAGCGGCTTCGCCGCTGCCACCCCCTTTCAAAAGGGGGCTGGGGTGCATGCCCTCGGCGTAGGGATAGGAGCGCGACCGCGGCGTAGCCGATGAAGGAAGCGCTTCTATCGGCAGCAACACACTGCCTGGAGAAAAACTGATGTGTGGGGGCTTACGTCAGGCAGTGATGTTGCAACGAGGTAGCCGCCTTCGGCGTCCTGAAGGGTTTTTCAGCAGCTTCTTGCAGGCGGTCGCCCTGCAGCAGTAAGTACGGCATTTGTAAAACCAGACAGCAGTACCGCCTTTCACAGGCGGCGCTGCTGTCTCTATCTAGGGAACAATCAAGAAAGCCATCGCCAGATCCTTAATTACTTTATCACTCCGCGAACCTGGCGGATATAATCCGCCCCGGACCAAAGCGTCAGGGCGGCGGCCGCGTAAAGCAGCAAAAGCCCCGGATCACAGCCCAGCCACGTGAACGGGGCCGGCGGCAGGAGCAGGACGAGGATGGCCGCCATCTGGCTGACGGTTTTTATTTTTCCGCTGGCTCTTGCGGCGATGACCAAACCGGCGTCGGCCGCCACGGCGCGCAGGCCGGTGACGGCGAACTCCCGCGCCAGAATGAGCCAGACTATCCAAGCCGGCGCCCGCTCCAGTTGAACAAGGCCGATCAAAGCTGCGGACACAAGCAATTTATCGGCGAGCGGGTCGAGAAATTTCCCCAGGTTGGTGATTAAGCCGCGCGAACGCGCGAGATAGCCATCCAGCCCGTCTGTCGCGGAGGCAAGCAGAAATATCCCCGCCGCCCAGAAATCCCGTCCGGGCAGAAGGACATCCCCTTCCGGGCGCCAGAGCAGCGCCGCGAGAAAAACCGGCGTCAAGATAACGCGCGTCAGCGTGATCGCGTTCGGCCCGTTCACGGCCGGGCCTCGATTTCGGCGCCGTACAAATCGTGAACGTCGCTGGCCTCAATCCGCGCGAGCAGCATATCACCGGGCTGCCGCCGTCCCCGCGTCCGGACAAAAACCTGGCCGTCGATCTCCGGGGCGTCGCCGGCGGAACGGCCCTGCCAGCAGCCGTCTTCCGCTTCTTCCTCCAGCAACACCGTCAGCACTTCGCCCACGCGTTTCGCCTGTTTGGCCGCGGAAATCCCGGCCTGCAAATCCATGAGGGCTGCGCGCCGTTCCTCCCGCACAGCCGGCGCCACCTGATCCGCGCGCCGGGCGGCCGGGGTGCCGTCCTCTTCGGAATAGGCGAAAACGCCTAGCCGGTCAAAGCGCATATCGCGCACGAAATCCCGCAGCAGACGAAAATCGCTCTCCGTTTCGCCCGGAAAACCGGTCATAAAAGTCGTGCGCAAAACCAGGTCGGGCATAGCCGCCCGGAGGCGGCCGATCAGCGCGGCGGCGTCGCGGGCCGTGCCGCGCCGGTTCATGGCGCGCAAAACACGGTCGCTGGCATGCTGCAGCGGCAGATCCACATAATGGCAAATCGCCGGCTCCTCCCGCATGACCGCGATGAGTTCGTCGGTTAAAAGCTCCGGGTAACAGTAAAGCAGACGAATCCAGTCGGCCCCGGCGCGCGCGAGCGCGCGCAGCAGAGCCGGCAGACGCAATTCGCCGTATAAATCCAGGCCGTAGCGCGTCGTGTCCTGCGCCACGAGGATGAGTTCCCGCGTCCCGCCGCGCGCCAGGCTCTCCGCTTCCGCGAGCACCGATTCCAGGGGCCGGCTGCGGTAAGGGCCTTTGATCGCGGGAATAGCGCAATAAGCGCAGCGGTTGTCGCAGCCCTCCGCGATTTTGATGTAAGCGGTGTATCGGAGCAATTGCCGGCGCGGCATTTCATGCGAATACAAAAAGCGCCGCTCCGTTTGCTTGGGCATTTTGCCCGGAGCGGCGGCCGCCTTGATGCCGGCGGCGGCGCGCGGGATGTCGTCGTCCGCGATAACGCCGTCCAGTTCCGGCACGGCCGCGAAAAGTTCATCGCCGTAGCGCTGCGCGAGACAGCCCGCGGCGATGACTTTCAGATCCGGCCTGGTTTTTTTGTTTTCCAGCAAGGCGAAAATAGTGTCAATGGACTCCTCTTTGGCCTCGGTCACAAAGCCGCAGGTGTTGACCACGATAACGTCCGCCTCCGCCGTGTCGTCCGTGATGCGGTAGCGGTCAGCCAGACAGCCGGCCAGCACTTCCCCGTCCACCTGGTTTTTGGGACAGCCCAGATGAACGATCGCCAGTTTTTTCATCAGGACGGTTTTTTGGCTTCCAGTTCCGCGATTTCAGTCTCGCAAATCGCGATCAGTTTGCACAGGCTGACCGCCTGTTCGTCCGCCAGTTCTTCGCCTGCCTGAAATTTGCGCCAATAGTGGTCGCCCAGCTCCCCTATTATTTCCGCGATTTTTTTGCGCTGCCCGCTGATTTGGGAATTGATCTTGGCGGTTTCCGCCATATCCCCTGCCTTTTCCGTCGCAGTTTTAGCCAAATCCCCCGCTTTTTCGCCCGCCGATTTGGCAAATTCTCCCAGCTTGTCCATAAACGCCATGTCGCCAGCCTCCCTTTCTTCTGAAAATGTATGACCATTCAGTTCTTGCAATTTCTCTCATCATCATTATATCACTCCGCGCGCCGCCTGTAAACATGCATTCAATATTCCTTGCCTGTATCGATGGCCGCACGCAGCTCCCGAGCAAATTCTCGCACCGGCTCCGCGCCGCCGGCGCCGTGTTCCGCTATGAGCCGGACGATGGCGCTGCCGACGATGACCCCGTCCGCCAGCGCGGCCATATCCCGCGCCTGGGCCGGGGTGGAAATGCCGAACCCCACGGCGCAGGGCACATTTGTCACTTCCCGCGCCCTGGCGATGATTTCCGCGGCTGCCGTGCCGATTTCCCGGCGCTCGCCCGTCACTCCGAGCGAAGAAACGCAATATATGAACCCCTCCGCTTCGGCGGCAATCCGCCGCACCCGCTCCGCCGAAGTCGGCGCCAACATGGATATAAGCGTGACGCCGCAGGCCGCGCAATCGCCCAGCAGTTCCCCTCTTTCTTCCCAGGGCATGTCCGGCACGATGAGGCCGTCGATGCCGCTGGCCGCGCAATTTTCCATAAAACGGCGACCGCCGTAGGTAAAAACCGGGTTTAAATAAGTCATAAAAAGCAGGGGTATATCCGTTCGGCGGCGCACTTTCGCGACAAGCGCGAACAGTTTATCCGCGGTGCACCCGGCCCGGAGAGCGCGTTCATCCGCCGCCTGTATGACCGGTCCTTCCGCGATGGGGTCGGAAAAAGGCACGCCGATTTCAATCAGGTCGGCGCCGGCCTGAACCAGCGCATAAATGAGCTCTTCCGTCACAGCCATGTCCGGGTCGCCGCCCGTGATAAAAGGAATCAGCGCCTTGCGCCGCCGGAAAGCCTCCGTAATCCTATTCATGCAGATCCACCCCCTTATAACGCGCGATAGCGGCCACGTCCTTGTCGCCGCGGCCGGAAAGCGTGACGACGATAATTTTGTCCGAACCCATAAGCGGGGCGGCTTTGCGAACCCAGGCCAGGGCATGGGCGCTTTCCACGGCGGGAATGATACCTTCCAGCCGCGAAAGATAGGCAAAGGCGTCCACGGCTTCCGCGTCCGTCACAGGAACATACGTTGCCCGGCCGCTGTCGTGCAAAGCAGCGTGTTCCGGCCCGATGCCCGGATAATCCAGCCCGGCGGAAATGGAATAAACCGGTGCTATCTGGCCGTATTTATCCTGGCAAAAATAGGATTTCATGCCATGAAAAACGCCGACGGATCCATTCGCGATCGTAGCGGCATTCCGCGGGTTGTCAACGCCGAGTCCGGCCGCCTCGCAGCCCACGAGCGCCACGCTTTCATCGCCGATGAACTCATAGAAAGAGCCTATGGCGTTGCTTCCGCCGCCGACGCAGGCCACCACGGCGTCGGGCAGCCGCCCTTCCGCCTCCAGTATTTGCGCCTTTATTTCCCGGCCGATCACGGCCTGAAAATCCCGTACCATGAGGGGGAACGGATGGGGTCCCATGACCGAGCCCAGCACATAATGCGTGTCGGACATGCGGGAGGCCCATTCGCGCATCGTGGCGTTCACCGCGTCTTTCAGCGTCATGGTGCCGGTGATGACGCGATTGACTTTTGCGCCCAAAAGTTCCATGCGGTAAACATTGAGGGCTTGGCGCTCCGTGTCCTCGCGCCCCATAAAAATTTCACATTCCATGTCCATCAGCGCCGCGACCGTCGCCGTGGCCACTCCGTGCTGTCCCGCGCCCGTTTCGGCGATAACGCGCGTCTTGCCCATTTTTCGCGCCAAAAGCACCTGTCCCAGCACATTGTTGATTTTATGCGACCCCGTATGGTTGAAGTCCTCCCTTTTTAGGTAAATTTTGGCTCCTCCGAGGTCGGCCGTCATTTTTCTGGCGTAATACAGCCCGGACGGACGCCCCGCGTAATCAGCCAGCAAATCCGCCAATTCGCCGGTAAATTCCGGATCGCCCCGCCACCGCTCATAAGCAGCCTCCAACTCTAAAACGGCGCTCATCAGCGTTTCCGGGATGTAACGGCCACCATAGGCACCGAACCTTCCCTGCTTCATTTCCCTCGCCTCCTGTTATTTTTTTCGCTTTGCCGCAAAACAAAAACCCCGACAAAGCATTGCTCTGTCAGGGACGAATAAATATTATCCGCGGTGCCACCCTGATTCGCGAAAAAATTCGCGCGCTTGACAGGATACAAACATATCCCCGGCAACTGACGTATGCCTTCACGTCATGGAATACTCGGCGCCAGCCTTTGACCATGCCCTCAGCGACCCATTTGACGGCCCGCTTCTCCGCCCGGCTCTCACCAGCCCGGACTCTCTGTGCGCGCGCATGCCGCCTTTATCTCCGCCTCAACGGTTTATAATGGCATCATAAAACAAAAATAGGCGCTTGTCAAGCGTAAAATCAGGGAAGCGGGCGGATGATATCCGCCCCTACAGGAACTGGGACACATCGGCAAAACCAGGGTGCAAGCCCGGGCGGATGATATCCGCCCCTACAGGAACTGGGACATATTGGCAAAACCAGGTACAACCACGAATTTGTAGGGGCGGATATTATCCGCCCGTCCCGGCGCCCGGTACCCGGTATCTCCAATTCATCCTTGGCGCAAAAACATTTGACGCGCAACGCCGCAGCGAATATAATGGCAATAGCGGCTATGCTGATAGCGAGAAGGATTGAACGGTTTAGGGGAAACTACGCTGACAAGGAGGACGGCATGAAACGGGCATTTTTCTACAAGGATGAAAAATCGGACAAATTCTGGGCCATCCACGCGGAAGGCGAGGCTTTCGCCGTCCACTACGGCAAGACGGGCACGGCCGGAAAATTCGACATCAAGGAGTTCGGCGACGCGGACGAATGCGCCAAGGCCGCGGAAAAGCTGATCAGGAGCAAACAGGCCAAAGGCTACAAGGAGGCGCCGGACTTTGATTTTTCCGCGCAAATCTACATCGACACGGATGAAATAGGCCCGCACCGGCTGAGCTCTCATCCGCGCTTCGCGGCGCATTTCACGGACGATTTCTACTATGACTGCGGCGATGAGGAAGCGCCCTTCGGCAGCGACGAGGGCTCGGACACCCTGAACCTGCTGGAGGAATACATCCGCAAAAACCGCAACGGCGACATCGTGTATTTTCCGCAACGAGTCATGGAAAAAGACTGGGGCATGGAATACATCCCGCCGGATTTTTTTGATGAAGCCGGCATCAAGGCGGAAATCGCCAAGCCGGACGACGCCATCCCGCGTTCGCAGCTGCTGACCATCAACGATCAGGTGATCATCGCAACGGCGCTCGGACAAATCAAAATCATGGGCGAGGTGAGCCAGCGGCTGAAAGTCCACGCGCAGAACGCGCTG
>JAISQG010000073.1 GCA_031274335.1 Gracilibacteraceae bacterium | reverse complement strand
GCTTCAGCCTGAAACTCGCTCTCCATCACGCTCTGCAAGCGTGCCGGCTGCCCCAGCCGGCGACCGAGCGCTTCTTCCACCAGATTTTTATTCTCCGGCTGGGTGAATTTATCGCGGTGAAACAAATAGCCCTCGCGAAAAGTCAGATATAATGTCCCGTCCCGCCAGGCGGCCGGAGTTCCTTCCAATAAAAACGCGTGTGTGGAGACTTTTTTAGCACGCACCTCTTCCAGAAGCGCCGGCCATAACTCCCGCACGGCACTCAGCACGTCAGAACGCGCCTCCGCCGGCCGGGCGGGCGGAGGAAGAGACTGTCCGCTCGGCGCCCGTCCGCCTGGCGCCGGCGAAGCCGGACGCGGCGCGCGGCCCGACGCCGGCCGGGATGGAGCAGGAGACGCGGCGGCAGGGGAGGGCGGGGCAGAAGATGCGGAACCCATAGAACCCATAGCCTCCACCATAATCATATCCGCCGCCAGTCGGGCATTGGAGGCGTATTTCAGTTCCGATTCCCCTTTCATGACGACCTCCAGCATGGCAAGCAGACGCGGCAAATCGGTCGCCGCCGCCTGCCCGCGCAAACGCTCCAGCTGCGTTTCCGTGAGCAGCGGTTGTTCGCTGCCGGCCAGATAAAGCAGCACGCGGCGCAAATACTCAAGCAATTCCCGGATCAATTGGCGCGGATCTCGCCCCAGGGCGACGCCTTCGGTCAGACGCTGCAGTACGGCGGCATAATCCCGCCGCAAAATATCATCTGTCAAATCGGCGATGTATTCCTCGCCCGCCGCGCCAAGGATGCCATACACATGTTCCGGCAAAATCTCGCCGTCCACCAGAAGGCATTGATCAAGCAAACTGAGCGCGTCGCGCAAACCGCCTTCCGCCTTGGCCGCGATCAGGGCCAGCACGTTTTCCGCCGCTTCCCGCCCGGCCGCGCGGCAGACATCGGATAAGCGGGCGGCAATATCCCGGTCGGCAATGCGGTGAAAAGAAAAACGCTGCACACGCGAAAGAATGGTCAGCGGCACCTTATGAGCCTCCGTCGTCGCCAGCACGAAAACAACGCCGGGCGGAGGTTCTTCCAGCGTTTTAAGCAAAGCGTTGAAAGCCTCCGTCGTCAGCATATGTACTTCGTCAATGATGTAAACCTTGTTGCGGCCGCCGGCCGGAGAGAGTTTCACTTTTTCACGCAAATCGCGGATTTCACCTATGCCGCGGTTGGAAGCCGCGTCGATTTCATACACGTCAAGCGAAACGCCCAGGTCTATCTCCCGGCAGGAAACACACTCATTGCAGGGCTCCGCTTCCTGCCGCGCAACGCAATTTAACGCCTTGGCCAGGATTTTGGCCGCCGTTGTTTTGCCTGTGCCGCGCGGGCCGCTGAAAAGATAAGCATGAGCAACTTTGTCCTGCAAAAGCGCGTTCACCAGCGTGCGTCGGACATGTTCCTGTCCCACCATATCCGCGAAACGCCGCGGCCGCCACTCACGATATAAAGCCAGATAAGACACGCCTGCCGCCCCAATCCCCAGCCGGAAGACTATCCGCTCCGGCCGGTGAAATAAAATAGAACAATATAATGGCCGCGCACCCTTCTTCGAACACAGAACCCGGACGTTACCCGAAACGCCCTGACTCCTCCCCGGCGCCCTCGCGGCACACGGGACACGCTCCTTAGTGCTGCTTCCGTCAGGACCTGACACGGTTCAAAGGCGCCAGTTGCGCGAGACCGGAAAAATCAACGCCCAAGCGAGCCGGACTGCTCCCAGCCCTGTGCCCTCAGAAAAAGGAATTCCACCCCGCTGCAGCGGATTGCGGGCAACAAGGAACCGCTACCTCCCCGTATAGCGCGGCCAATTAATATTCTATCCTATTTTGCCGCGGAAGGCAAGCCCGAATTTCTGTCGGGGGGATTTTGTTATTTTGATTTTTAGGTTTTTGTAAAAATTTTTTCCCAAAAAAAGAAACTTTTTGCCTTGGGGCAATGTCTAAACAAATGTCAGACAAAAATCTCCGATTTGCCCGGTCTTACCCAATCCGGGGACACGAAGCCGCGGGCGGCGATCAGACCGCCGGCGGGACTTCTTCCCATAGATGCAATCTAAAAGGCCAACGCCCCCCGGAAACCCGGCAAGGGGGGACGCTCCCGCTGAGGGCGCTGTCTTTTGGATGTTGCGCAATGTCTAAGAGAAAATAAACGCAGAGGAGGTGGAAACGCGGCCGGACGGATTCCGGCAAAAAAGCGGCTGTCGCCGCTGGTCTCGAAGCAACAAATCACTGGCTACTTACCCGAGAGGAGATTTTCCAACATGAACAAAACCAAAAGTATTGCGATCTTGGCTGTAATAGCGATGCTGCTTATGGCGGTGCCCGCCCAGCTTTTCGCAATCACCTCCACGCTTGACAGCCTCCGCCTCGCCGGCGCTGACCGCGTGGGCACGGCGCTCGAAAGCTCAGTGGGCTGGACGACTGCCGACAATGTCATCGTCGCCCCGGCCGACCAGGTGAACCTCGTGGACTCCCTTTCCGCGGCCCCTCTGGCCGGCCAGGAAAAAGCCCCGATCCTGCTCACCTTCAAAAACAGCCTTGATTCGGCCGTCAAAGACCGGATCGTCGAGCTGAGCGCGAAAAAAGCCTACGTCATCGGCGCGGTGACGGACACGGTCGTCGAGCAGCTGAAAACCATTCCCGGACTGGAAGTGGAAGTGCTGCGCGGCGCGAACCGCTGGGCGACCTCCGACGCGATCAACGCTAAACTCGTTGGCGCGGCCGGCACGTTTGTCGTCGGCTACAACGCGATTCCCGACGCTCTTTCCGCCGCTTCCTTCGCCGCGGCCAACAACTACCAGATCGTCCTGACGGACGCCACGGGCAAAGTTGACCCCGCGAAACTGAAAGGCACGACCTATCTCATCGGCGGCACGGGCGTTGTGCAGGACATCAGCGGCGTGAGCGCGACCCGTCTGGGCGGCGCTGACCGTTATGCCACGAACTCCCGCGTGGTCGAGGCTCTGGCCTTTGACTTCAACAAGGTTTATGTCGCGAACGGCGTTTCCCTCGTGGACGCTCTGGCGGCTTCCTCACTCGCGGCTCTGACCCGCTCCCCGATCCTTCTGACTAACGGCTCGAACATCCCGGCCCTGACGAACGCGGCCATCACGGAAAAAGTCACCGCGGCCACGGCTTATGTCGCTTTGGGCGGCACGGGCGCGGTTTCCGAGGGCGTGATGGATTCCATCGGCGGCAGCAGCGGCCCGATCGTCGTCAACACGGTGCAGGGTATTGAGGAGAGCTTCAATGTCCGTTCCGAGGGCCAGTACCTCGGCATCCGCATCAACAACAGCCAGAAAGTGACGGCGGCCCAGCTGGACGCGGCCGGCTATGACGTGCTGTTCACGGCTGAATATGATGTGTTTGACAATTCTTCGGAATCCGACACGGGCGAGTTGAAACAGAGCGATATCCTGGAC
>JAISQG010000047.1 GCA_031274335.1 Gracilibacteraceae bacterium | reverse complement strand
GCAACCATTGACGACGCTTACGGCAAAGCGGGCGATACGATAACCGTAGCCTACACGATAGCCGCAGTCGGCACGGGGACAAATAAGGTGACGTTCAGCCATACAAGTACCGCGTCCGTAGATAAGACGAGCAGCGGGACGTATGACTACACAGTGGCGGCTGACGACGCGGAAAGCGGCGTGATTACGATAACCGCGACATTCGCGCATACGGACAAACTCGTGGTTTCAAGCGTCATGCCGAATGGCGCAAACGTGCCGATTGACACCGAGAATCTTGTGATTACGTTCAGCAAAGAGATAGATATAACGGAGACGGGGACGGTTACGCTAAACGGCAATACCGCAAACTTTGCAGACGGCGCAATCGCCGCGGACGACACCCGCTGGAACGCGGAACACACTATCTTGACGATCCCGCTCACCGGGCTTGTTAACAACACAGAGTATATCATTTCAATAAGCGGATTTACGGATACAAGCGGCAATGTTATGGAGCCGGACAGCACGAGGAGCTTTTCTACCCCCGCGTCCTACGCCGTCAGCATAAGCGCGACGACGAACGGAACAGTTACGCCCGATAAAACCGCTTACGCGGCGGGTGAAACCGTCACGCTGACGATTGCGCCGAACCAGAATTATGGATTGGACACGATTTCCGCGTACAAAACGGGAGATTCGGGAAAGACCGTCGCGCTTTCCGGCTCCGGCACAGGCAACGGCGCTACCCGCGCGTTTAAAATGCCCGCTTACGCCGTAACGGTGGAAGCGGCGTTCGTAAACTATGGCGACCAAGCGGCGGTGAGCACAGCCAAAAGGCGGATTGAGGGCGGTACTTATACTGTGGCGCAGACTACGGCAAACACGGACGCCGCTGTTAAAACTTGGCTTGTCGGACAAATAAACCCGCTGATAACTTCAACTGGCGTTACAATCGCGGAGGGCGATATTAGTATTTCGCTATTTAACGCCGCGACGGCTGGTGACTACACGGATTTGGACGGCTCGGACGGTTCGTTCAGTTTCACGGTATCGCTGACAAAAGGCAGCGAACACGATATAACTACGTCCCAAAACGGCACAATTACGGCCACGGCGCCGCCACCGGTGGCGAGCGTCACGAGCGTCACGGTCAACCCCGCCGCCATTGAAGTACAGAAAGGCGGAACCCAGCAGTTTGCCGCTGTCGTGGCAGGGACGAACAACCCCTCACAGGATGTGACCTGGAGCGTAAGCGGCAACAACAGCGCCGGTACGGAAATCTCGGCTACAGGGTTCTTGACCGTCGCGGCGGACGAAACGGCGGCAAGCCTGACCGTCACGGCAACGTCGGCTTACGACGACTCAAAATCCGGCGCGGCCGCGGTCACGGTAACGGTAACGACGACCCCGCCCACCCCGGTCTACGGCATCTCACTGGATACAACGAGCTATACTTTCCCCGCCGTCACAGCGGGCTATGGGGCACCAACACCGCTTTTCGTCACGGTTGCCAACATCGGCAATCAGCCGACAGGCAGCCTGGATATCGCGCTCGGCGGGGCCAACGCAGCAAGCTTCACGCTGAATCAGACATCTGTCAGCGGCATCGCCGTCGGCGGCACCGACAGCTTCACCGTTGTTCCGAATACCGGCCTGACAGCGGGGAATTACACGGCCACCGTCACGATAAGCGGCGGCAACGCCATCACCGCCGGCTTCGGCGTGAGCTTTACCGTCAATGCCAGAAACGGCGGCAATGACGGTGATTCCGGTTCCAGCGGTTCAGACGATGGGGATACAACGCCTACCACTCCGCCTACCACTCCGCCTACCACGCCTCCGGTGAATCCGCCTGTCACGCCTCCGGTTACTCTCACACCGCTGCCTCCCATAGACGGCGTGCATATTGATGTGCCGGACGATTCCGTGAGTGCGCCTGATGGCAGCGTCACCATCCCAGACGGCGAAACCGGCACGGTTACAACGCCGGGCGGCATTACCATCGTCCTGCCCGGAGGCTCCGTGATTGATCCGGACAGCACCATGCATGTGGGCGGCGGCGGGGCTATCGTCACCTATGGCGACGGCAGTAAGGAGCATGTGCCGGAAGGCGCGGTGATTGAGATCATCGACCCGAATGTACCGCTGGTTTACGGAATCAGCATCACTCTCGGAACCGGTAACCCGGCTACGGGCGACGGCAATAACGCGCTGCCCTGGGTAATCGCGCTGTTCTCGGCAGGCATCGGGCTTATCATCCGGCGCCGGCGCCGGTCGTCTTTCTTGCCATAAGCGATGCGGCGGTGTGCAACGGATGATTTAATATTGATTTCCTCGGCGAACCCTGGCTTTAGACAGGAGTTGACGAATTCATGTTTGGATGTTATAATGACGATGGAAAGGGGGCGTTTCAGATTCGCTCGGGGGAGCGATAGCAGATGTTGCGTGTCGAGATACCGCTTGGCCTCGTAAAACAGGCGGAAATTTTTTAATTGCCAAAAACGAATACGCTTTAGCCGCTTAATGCGGCTACATCCCGCCTTCTGCGCCTGCGGTGAAGGAATCGGGGTGTCAAAACAGCAGGCTGCCCTCAATGGCTTCTGTTCGCAGCCATAAGGGGAGATAATCGAACTGGCCATTGCTCCATCCTGCTTCCGGGAGTGAGCGATGGTGAGAACAAAACGGAAGATACACACGTAGACGCAGTTGCGGTCGCCTTTCGATACAGGGGTGCAAGTCCCCTCGCCTCCGCCAACTTGTTTGTCCAATTTAGATATTGGGCTGAAAAAGCCGGTATCCATGCGGGTTTGCGGGATTTCAGAGCGCGGTTTCTGAAATCCCGTTTTCGTAACCCCCTTCTCGGAGTATCGCAAACTGCGGCGGGTGTTGTTCTCAAGAAAATGGTAGACAGCGGCGAATTGTCCGCAGACGTCGAGGCCGCGAGGAAGGCCAACGATAGAGGGGATGCCGTCTTAACAGCATCCCCTCACTGGTTTTGCGCTACGCCCGTCTGCCCGAGTTACTTTTTTGCGCCGAGGCCGACGACTTGCGTACTGCTTGTGATGTTCGGCAAGGTGGTGCCGGTCGGGTCATTGTTCGGGGCGAGCAGGATGAAAGCGTCGGTTTTGGCGGCCAGCGGCGCGCCGGTCAGCCCGTCCACCAAAGTTCGGCCGTCCGTAACATAGATATAGTCGTACTTGTAGTTCAGGGCTTTGAACAAGGCGATATTCGTCGCGTAGCGATCCGCGCCGTACACTCTTGTCAATCCCGCTATATCACGCACCAGCGCCGGTCCGCCCAGGATATTGCCGCCGCCCGCGGTCAGCTGGCCGGAGAAAGAACCATCCGGCCCGGCGACCTGAATGATCCAGCCGTTGGCGGCCGCGTAGGAAGCGGCCGATACCGCGTCAGCCAAAGCAGAGAAACCGATGACAAACGAGCCTTGCGGATTGGTGATTTTCGCTTTAATCAATTCGGCGGTTTCAATGCGCGTACTGCCCTGGAGAACCTCGGCCGTTATGCCCGGATAGCGCGCCCTGACCTGATCGGCGACCGTTTGCCCCAGCCAGCCGACGGAATAAACCTTAGTCGCGCCGAGCCGCTGAATTTCCGTGAAAACTTCCTCGCTTACCGTTCTGTTGCTCACGAGCAATACCGGAATGTCTTCCTGCCCGGCCAACGAGGCGACAGTCAAAGCGTCGATCAGATGGTTTTCATCGGCGGGAGCAAGAATGACGCCGCCGGCGCTCGTCCAGCCGCGCTGGGAGATGGCGATCGAAGTCAGCACCCGGTTAGCGCCGCCGATATAGGTCACATCGCTGGCGTCCAGAGTGCGCTCCTGCGAAGAGCTGCCGCTGCCGCTACCGCTGCCGCCGCCTCCTCCGCCCCCGGGGCTTCCGCCCGTGTAAAATCTGAGGTTATAGTACACCGCGGATGATGTGTCGGGATTGAAAACATAGATTTGTTTCGTGTCTCTGTCGCTCGTCGAAAAATAAAACGAGGTGTCATTGTTGACGTTGTAGTAGATGTTGGCTTTGGCACCAAAGGGCGGCCAGGAATAGTTGGGAATTATCCGGGCGTTCGGATAATTCGCAAATTTCGTGTCGTACCTGTTGTAATAGAGATTTGGCGCCACACCCCTCACGTCATAGTCGATCACATAAGGATTGCCGGCCGTTCCGTTTCCGCCCGCCGGGACGGCGCATCTCCCCGCGATCATCAGCTTCCAGTCAGCAAGTGCGGCTGAAAGCGGGACGACAAAGGCAAGGAATACCAGCGCCATCAGCACGAACGGCCATATCCCTCCTTCGCGAATTTTTTTGAGACATCTTCTCATTTCAGAAACCTCCCTCACAAATTAAACTCCGGAACTCCTTCCGCGTTTAGTGATAGATAAAATCATTATAAACTGAAAGTCGAGAAAAAGCAAGAGCGTTTTCAGAAATTAGTTCACTTAAAGATGCAGAATCTAAATATAATGGAAAGTTGTGACAATTTATGGCAATTTGCGCCATAAATATTGCGTTTTGTGGCATTAATCCTTGAATTTAGAATTTTACATTCGCCTATACTGCCAATTATGGATTTAAAAGTCAAAAATTCCTCCGACAGGCTGATGTTGAAATAATGGTGAAAATCGTGTATAGTAATATAGGAAGGGGGGAAAGCCGGTGGATAATGACAGTAAATTCAGAATACTCGTTGTTGACGACGAGGAAAGCATAAGAAAAATGCTGGAAATGGGGCTGAAACAGGAAGGTTATGATGTAAAAACAGCCATCAACGGCAGCGACGCTTTGGAAAAAGTGAGGACATGGTCTCCCCATGTCGCGGTTCTCGACATAATGATGCCGGTCATGGACGGTTACGACCTGTGCCAGGGGATCCAGCAGATCTCCAGCGCGGCCATGATCATGCTGACAGCCCTGGACGCGGCCACGGACGTGGCCAAGGGACTGCGGATGGGGGCGCATGATTATTTAGCCAAGCCGTTCCATTTTGACGAGCTCCTGGCCCGCATCGAAGTGCAGATTCGCAACCGTTTTCCCGATCTTTCCGGCAGACGCCGGGCCGGCCCTTTTCTTCTGGATGATTTGCGCAAAAGCATCTCATATCAGGACCGCGTTCTGAACCTTTCCCCCACGGAATACAAACTTCTGTCTTACATGATATGGAACGTCAACCAGACCTTGAGCAAGGAAAAAATACTGCTCCATGTCTGGGGTTACGATTTTGAAGGGGATGAAAACATCGTAGAGGTCTACGTCCGCTATCTGCGGGAAAAACTGAACGATCTGGATCATAAGCTGATTCGCACCGCACGGGGGCGGGGCTACACCTTGGATGTGCCGGAAACGCGGGACTAAATCTCAGGACAATTCCTGAGTGAAAGGGATGGTTGTAAAAATGAGCGAATCAGCGTTTGCGGGAGTGCGGGAAGACCTGCGCGAATGGCGAAAGTCGCTGTCCGGGCAGCTGTTGATGCGCTTTATCATCTGTCTTGCCATATTTTTCCTGCTGATCGGCCTGATCCAGTATTTCTCGCTGAAACGCGCCCTTTACAGCAATGTGGAGCAAACGCTGGAAAGCGCTCTCGTGGCTTCCGGCAATAATATTGCCCAATGGTTCACGACGCAGCCGGCCCCGGCGGAATTTCGCTGGGCGGATCTGCCGGAGGGCATGGCGCTGGCGCTTTACAACAAGGACGGCAGCTTGCAGGCCGTGGCTTACGCCAACGGGATGGAGGAAGCGGATATCCTGTTCGCCAGCCCCCCGCCGTTCGACCCGGCGCAGGCGGCGGTGGACGTCCGACCGCTTTACCTGCACGACCAGCGAGGCGATGAACATATGGTTTTGTCCCGCGCCGTCGGCACGGACCAGCTGGCGGTCATGCATATGCTGACCGCCGGCGCGAAGGACGCGGACTGGGTGCGGGGCTTTGTGCTGATTTCCACGCCGCTCAACGACGCGAAGCTCATTCTTTACCAAAATTACACGGGTTATGTGCTTAGCGCCTGGATCGTCCTGATTTTCAGCATCATCGTCACCTATTTTGCCGTGCGCCAGCCGCTCAGTCCTCTGACCACCATCTCTGAGACGGCGCGCCAGGTCGCGCGCGGGCATTATCACGCCCGCATATCGGAAGCGGAGCCGACGACGACGGAAATTGATCAGTTGCGCAAATCGCTGAACCAGATGATGGAGCAAATCGAAACAGCCCTGATCGCGGAAAACCATGCCAGGGAAAAAATGTCCCGCTTCATCGGTGACGCTTCCCATGAACTCAAGACTCCGCTGACCTCCATCCGGGGTTATCTGGAAATTCTGCGGCGCGGACATGTGGACCAGGAGGCCCTGGCCGAGGCTCTGCGCGCGATGTCGCTGGAGACGGAGCGCCTGATCCGTCTGACCGAAGCGTTGCTGACGCTGAATCAAATCACGGTTTACGCTCCGACGCAGCGGGCGGATCTGGGCGTGACGATTATGGACGTCCTGGAGGACAGCATGCCGCTTATCGCTTCCCTGCTCGGAGAGCGGAAGCTGAACCTGAACGGGGAGCCGCTGGCCAAAGACAGCGAAAATCCGGCGCTCCATATTCGCTTCCCCCTGCGGCGGGATGAAATGAAGCAGGTGCTGTACAATCTGGTGAGCAACGCGATTCAGTATACGGAGATGGAAGGGCTGATTGAAATCACTGCGGCGGAGCAAAACGACGAAACTGTGTTCGCCGTGCGGGACAACGGCCTGGGCATCGCGGCGGAGGACCTCCCTTTTGTCTTTGACCGGTTTTTCCGCGGCGACCGCTCCCGGCGGCGCAAATCAGGGCAGGGGGCCGGGCTGGGGCTTTCGATCGTGGCGGAAATCACCCGGATTCGCGGCGGCAATATCAGCGTCGAAAGCGAAGTGGGCAAAGGCAGCACTTTCATCCTGCGCTTTCGGCAGAAAGCGGTTCATTGACTGATGTATTTTGTTTATATGGCGCAATGCCGGGACGGGTCGCTGTATACCGGCATAACGGACGATGTGGCCAGGCGGATCATGGAGCATAACAGCGGCCGGGGCGCGAAATACACGCGCGGGCGCGGGCCGCTGCGCTTATGTTATGTGGAGGAGACGGAGAGCCGGGGAAGCGCGCTGCGGCGGGAGCGGGAGATCAAAGCTCTCCGGCGCGCGGACAAGCTGCTTCTGGCGGAGCGCTGCCGGCAGGCGAGCGAACACGCGGATTTTGGCGGGGAGGGAATGGATTTTGCGGTGCCCGTATTGCAAAAATGAGGAAAGCAAGGTAGTCGACTCGCGCCAGAGCGAGGGCGGCATGGCCATCCGCCGCCGGCGGGAATGTGAGGTTTGCCAGAAACGTTTCACGACATACGAGCGCTATGAGGACATCCATCTGGTGGTCGTCAAAAAAGACGGGCGGCGAGAGCAGTTTTCCCGGCCCAAACTGCTGGGCGGGCTGCTGCGCGCTTGTGAAAAACGCCCCATTTCCACGGACGCCCTGAACGCGCTCGCGCTGGAGGTGGAGCGGGAAATCTGGAACAGCGACGCGCCGGAGGTGGGGAGCGCCGCAATCGGAGAAAAAGTGATGGAAAAGCTGTTTGCCCTAGACGAAATCGCTTATATCCGCTTTGCCTCGGTGTACCGGCAGTTCAAGGACATCGACCGTTTCATGGAGGAACTGAACCGTCTGATGAACAGCAGGGATCAGGCGTAGGCCAGTCAGCTCGCTTGTTTTAGAAAAACGCTGGCCGCTGCCTAACCTGGTTTGTGGTTCGCAACCCCCCGTCAGCGGCTTTGCCGCTGCCACCCCCCTTGAA